>NZ_JBFSUD010000021.1:0-64982 GCF_041467175.1 Vibrio sp. 10N.247.310.24 | reverse complement strand
CGCATCTTAACTTTTATTACCAAAATCACTTTGTAAATACGTGGATTCCATATACATAAAGGGGCAGAAACGATTTAGAGCTACCGACCTAAATCGCGTTAGATTAGAAAATATCTCTTGAAGCCTAACATGCCTGCTAAATGTGCTTATTACGATAAGCCGTAAAGAAAGACGACATTCTTTGGACAATAACATATGAATCAGAATGTGTTCTCGCAATGAACTTTTCACCACGAGAAAGTTCAATAGAGATGACATATGAATATTTCAAATCACTGACTGGAGCAACATAGCTCGCTTTATACAGAACGCTCAGCCCGAACCAATCAGATTTGGGCTTTCTCAGCACGTTTCGGGGCATTCATTAGACTATAGGGCTTTAATTCTTATTATTAGCCTTTCTCATTTCTATGTAAATAAAACGAAGGTTTGCGTTACATCTACTTTTTCATCCTTTTTAGACGATTATCCCTTCATTTTGCGTAACGAAACTCGTAAACTTAACTATGTAACATAAACGTATGGGAATATGCCATGATTATTGGGTATGCGAGGGTAAGCACGACGGATCAAAACTGTGATTATCAGATGGATGAACTCACAAAAGTGGGTTGTGAAAAAATCTTTGTAGAGAAAGCATCAGCTAAAACCAAAGATCGACCTGAACTCAATAGATTGCTGGATACCCTACGTCAGGGTGACATTATTGTAGTATGTAAGCTTGATAGGCTGGGACGTAGCCTTAAAGATCTAATCACATTACTTGATATATTTAAGACAATTGGTGTTCAGTTTAAGTCGCTGTCTGAGAACATTGACACGACCACTTCTACAGGGAAGCTAGTATTCAATATTATAGGAGCCATTGCTGAGTTTGAGCGTGACATTATTATTGAAAGAACCAATGCAGGGCTTGAAGCTGCTAGAGCGAGGGGAAGAAAAGGGGGCAGGAAGCAGAAGCTCACAGACAAGCAAATTAAACTAGCCAAATCAATGTTGCAAGACCCATCAGTACAGAAGTCTGACGTAGCGAAACATTTCAACATTTCTAGACCGACGCTCAATAGATACTTAGATGCTGCACCAGATGTGGAGCAAGAAAGTCTATTTAAATAGACTTTTCGATGCGAAGCATCGGTATATGGAAATTAGCAAATAAAGTTTAGGAGATGGCAGATTGAGCAAAGAGAAAGGGCAAATTAATAGAGAGCTTTTTATTGCATGGGTTGATGAAATGAAAGCTAAGAATCCTCCAAATTGGCTGGATTATTGGCATGGTGACACCTTAAGCCCTAAAAAGATTGCAGATGAACTTGGCTTTGATTCCGCCGCTTTTAAAAAATCTAGAAATGAAAAACTCTTCGATCTACTGCAAAACCTTAAGCAAGAACTTGCAACGGATGGGGTTTACCAAAAGCGCAAAAAGAGCTTTCCTTTGGAAAGAGAGGTCGTTGTAGTAAATACAACCTGCGATGAGGATATAAAAGATAGTGCAAAAGTTCGTGATCTAAAGCGTACCAATCGTCGTTTACAAGATGAAAATGCAAAGCTTGCCGCAGAAGTTGCAAGGTTATCCGAGTTTAAAGACGTTCTCATTGAAATGGGGTTGTGGAAATGAGTAATAGTGCTTTCTTGGTTCGGATTACCAGTATATATCAATACCATCCTGATAACGTTCAGTTAGGTGCTGTGTTTGTAAATCAAAAAGTTGGTGCACACAGGATTGTATTACTAACTACTCAAAACCAGATAAATATGAAGCCGCAAGTAGGGCAGCAATGGGTAATATTAAAAGAGAATAACTATAGTGTGCGGCAACAGCCAGTTAGTGTGGGTGGTTATGTAGACGTGTGGCGTTTCATGCAACCCAAACTTAAGTGTGTGATGCCTGACAATGGTATTGGTTTCGTTAACTTTTTAAGCTCTGAGAAAGAATTTGTCGGTATTGGCAGGGTGAAAGCACAATTACTATGGGCTGAGTTCCGTAGTGACATTTTCACAATGCTCGAATGTAAAAAAGATGAACCATATAAACATGATAAATCAATAAGTAACTTTCAAGCTATCAAGAATGTCCTGAGGCGTGATGAGACGGTACATGTGCTTTATCAAGGGTTTAGAAAATATACGAACCTGAAGTATGCGAGTCAGTTAGTTGAGTGGGAAGTAGAAGAACCCGCTCAACGCCAACTGTTTAGGTTTGCTGATAAGGATGCAATCAGTTTTTTAAAGGCGAATCCGTACCGCTTGTTCTCTCTGGGGATGCGATTTAACAAGGTTGATGATATTGCACAAAAGCACTTTGGTATCCGACTGGATGATGAAATAAGGCTTGTGGCGATAATTGAGCAATCTCTGCGACAATGGAACGATAAAGGACATACAGTTGCAGCTTGGTATGATATCGAGCACCTAGTCAAAAAGTATCTTAACAACGATCAGTTTCTAGTTGAAAAGTCGAAATTACTAACAGGCGATATCATCGGATTTGTAAAGCAAGATGATAAATACTATGTCTCAGGTAATTATATTTTCGAAAAAACTATAGCAAAGCGATTCAGTAAACTCAGTAAGAGGGAAAGCCATTGGCAAAGTGAGCTGGAGGCGACATTCATTAGCTCTATTCCTAATGGATGGAAGCTTGAGGATGCTCAGTCTCGTGCCGTAAGAACCGCATTAATCAGCCATATTTTTGCTCTCACTGGTGGAGCAGGTACAGGTAAAACCACAACAACTAAACTTATCGTTGATGCTTATCAACAATTAGGCTTTAGTATTTTCCCAGTAGCCCTATCAGGAAAAGCGGTTCGACGGCTTCAGCAATCTATAGGCATAGATTGTATGACAATTGCGCGATTATTGCGTAAAGACAGTATTGTTGTTGAAAATAGTGTCTTACTGATTGATGAAGCCTCAATGTTAGATGCATACACTATGTGGCGTTTGGTTACTTTGTTTTCTGATAAAACGAGGATCATTCTAGTTGGAGACCCTTACCAGCTCCCCCCAATTAACGCAGGGTTAATTCTGAATGATGTGATTAAAAGCAGTGTAGTTAATCATGTTCAACTTGATGTTGTTAAGCGACAAGGTGCAAGCAGTACGGTTCCTGAATATTCGAACGCAATACGCAATGGCAATGTGCCATCTTCTTTAACGACTTCTGATATTACATTCCACGAATCGAGTAGCGACATGCTACAGGATGCTTTAGCTGTGTATTCTAAATTTAAGAGTGCAATGATAGTTGCGTCAACTAATGCCACCGTAAGAAGTGTTAACATTAAACTGCAACAAGAGATGAATGCTAATGGTAGGGTTCTTGATCTAACGGATATGCCTATTACTAAAGGAAGCTATGAGTTCAGAGAGGGCGACCCTGTAGTTATTACCCTGACTTGCTACAAAAATGATGTTCAAAATGGAACTCTAGGAGTGATAACAAACGCTGTTGCAACTGAAGAATATGCCTGTGTTATTGAACTTGAAGATTTCGATAAGGATGGCAAAAAAAGAACTATAGAAGTTGATTGGCAACTGTTTGAGTACATAGACCTAGCTTACGCACTAACATTGCATAAACTGCAAGGTTCGCAAGCGGAGAATGTAATTGTGCTACTGGAGCGCAGTTTGTTACTTGATCGTAGTTGGCTCTATACAGCAGTTACACGAGCAGAAAATAAGGTGCACATAATTGGAAAAGAGTGTGATTTTCAGTACGGTATCAGCAAGCGAGGAGCTATTGATACACGTAAAACTGCTTTGTCAGAAATGTTGAAAAATGCTTAAGTTGAAACTAATTATGTAGAATACGCCGCTATTTTAAACATTCTTGCGGTTAGGTGTGTAAAATTGCAATGCGGTCAGTTTGGTTAAGGTGTTGATTTTAATTTAATTTTCAATTGTACTGACCCTGTTTTTTGTTATGTTTGTCTTTGTTTTCCATTTTGAGGACTGTTTTTAATATATTATAAAAGCAGTATTAAATTGGAAGAAGCCGCGTTCGTCGCGGCTTTTTGTTACCTACAATTCTTAACGCTTTATTTACAACGTCAATTTATAGTATAAGTAGCAATACGGTATAATGTGAGTTGAAAAGGATTTCGTTATTCATGAGATATACCCCGACACTAAAATTGAGCACTCGATTGGTCGCATTTGTCACCGTGATAGTGATCAGTGCGATGTTCATCCTTTTTATTGGTGGCACACTCTCCTTTAAGCGTATAGGACAGGAATATTTAGATCATTATTTGGTTGGCATTGTTGACGTCGTAGATAAAGAGATGGAAGATCCAGATGCTGCGTATTCAATGCAACGTTGGATGCCGAAGATGTTGCAGGCAAGCAATATCGTTGAGATGAAGCTTTCAAACAAAACCGGTATCGTTTACCGATTTAAAGATACCTCCCCACAAATTGATCCAAACCGTCTCTATGAAAGAAGCTTCATTTTAGATCGAAATGAAGGCTATCAAATCGAATTTAAAGCACTCCCCCCTTATATTGGTTACAACTACTCGATTGAAGCTATGTGGTCGATTACTTTGGCGGTGGCATTGATCCTTTTTTGTTTGGCCCGTGGTGTTCGTTGGTTAAAAGAACAGTTAATGGGCTCAGAGATTTTGGAAGAGCGAGGGAGAATGATCCTTGCTGGGCAGGTAGAGGCTCATTCAAAAGGGGACGAGCGAGAATGGCCATATACGGCAAGTGAAGCGCTTGATGTACTGATTGAAGAGTTGAAAGATGCACGCCAAGAGCGAAGTCGCTTTGATACTTTTATCCGCACCCATACTTTTCTAGATAAGCTCACTGGTACAGCCAACCGAGTACTATTTGATAACAAACTTGAATCTGTACTGCATGAAAGTGGCGCTCGTGGAGGCGTTTTACTGATACGTATCGACGAGTGGGAACAAGTTCGAGATGCCAATGACAAGCAGCTCACCGACGGATTTATTATTGAAGTTGGTGAAGTATTGTCGAATATTGTTCAGCGTTATCCCGATGTCATTTTTTCTCGCTATTACGAAGCAGACTTTGCCGTGTTTATTCCGCATCAAGGAACAAAGGATATTGCGACGTTGGCTGCTCAATGTTTAAGGCAATTAGATAAATTGACTCCGCCGGAGCCTTTGGAGTCAGATAACTGGTGCCATATTGGCGTGACAATGTATGTCGAAGGTGAACGCCATAGCCAAATCATGGATGAAACGGAAACAGCGTTAAAGAGCGCTCAGTTAGAGCGCATTAATAACTGGAGCCGTTACCCAAAAGAAAATAAAAGTGAGATAGACAGAGGCAGTGTTCGCTGGAGAACATTACTTGATAAAGCCCTACTACCTGAAAATTTAGTAATCTTTGCTCAGCGGTGTTATCTTATGCCGGATTCCGGTCAAGTTAATGAATTGCATAAAGAAATATTTATTAGAATTCAAGATCCAGACAAAGGTCTATTGAAATCTTCTCGTTTTATGTCTGCGGTAGAACAAGTCGGTTATCAAGCTCAAATGGATCAATCGGTTTTGACGGTTTTGTTTAAGTCGCTGAAAGTATCAACACAGCCTGTCAATTATTCGGTGAACTTGAGTGTCACTCCGTTTGCAAATAAATCACATTTTAAATGGTTCAGAAGTGAGTTGTTACAGCTCTCTGCTCAGCATCGTTCTCAGCTTGCTTTTGAGTTTTCAGAAGGCCATCTAATTACTCACCTTGATTATATGCGACCAGTGGCGAAGGTGTTACGAGGGTTAGGGTGTAAAGTGGTGGTTGGCCAAGCTGGGCGAACCATTGTTAGCACTCATTATATAAAGGATTTGAAGGTTGACTATATTAAGCTTCATCGAAGTTTGGTAAAGAAAATCGATAAACGGCATGAAAACCAACTGTTTGTTCGAAGTCTGATTGGAGCATGCGGTGATTCTCCAACTGAAGTGATCGCGGTCGGAGTTGAGACAAAGCAAGAAAAGAATACCTTGATAGAGTTAGGCATTAACGGTTATCAAGGGAGATATTTCGACGAAGAACAACAAATAATTCCCTTGCCTACTCAAGGGGAGAAGACAGTGAAAGCTGAATCCGTTGTAAAAATCGGTCGAAGAAATCGATGGCGTAAGAGTAATAGTTAAGCATGAATTTTAAAGCGATTTTAGACAAAATAAAGCCAACGAATAATAACGGTAGTTCTCAAATTGTCCTTTTGGGCAATGATACCGTTTATATTTCATCGGCTGAGTCAGAACCTCAAGTCACCAGTTTCCCTGTGGTTAACGGTGACTGGGAAAGTGCGCTGAAAAAATTGTTGAGCAGTGAGTCGCTTACTAGTGATAGCCTTCAGCTAATTGTATGTGCGAACTACTACCAAACCTATCAAATTGATAAACCGGACATTCCACAGAGTGAATGGTCGGTGGCATTGCCTTTTCTATTGAAAGATCTGATCTCTGAAAGGGTGACTGATATTACAGCGAGTGCGGTAGCGCTACCGACCTCGAATAAGCTACAAGTGTATGTTTTGCCTAAAAAGCTATTGGACAAGCTTGTAAGTATTACTAATTCAGCACAAGTTGATCTTAAAGGTATTGCTCCCGAAGATGAAGTTTGGGGCTACAGTGCTGGTGAGCTCTCTAATTTCATTCTTTTACAACGCAGCCCTAACTCACATTTTAAGCTTGGTGCATTTGTTGAAAACACGGTTTGCTTCCAAAGAACAATCCGCAGTGTTGTCCCCCCCTTAACTGGTACCGCATCAAGTGCATTGCAGTTGGATGGTCTAGCTTTAGAGCTCCAAAGGTCGATTGATTACCTTTCTTCTCAAATTAAAGGCACCCAACTTCATCAGTTAAAAATATGCTGTGATGAGGAAGATGAAGCTGAATTGCAGAGCGTGTTAAATAGCACATTGAGTTCGACCGTTTCTTTACTTGTTGAAGGTGAGCGCGAAAATTCAGAGAAATGGTTAGTTACGCTCGCGGCTGAAAAGAATGTTTTTAACGTTAATCTCTACCCAGAGCACCTTAAGCCTAAAAAAGAGTATTTCACTCTAGTGAATGTGGTTATGGTTTGGGGGCTTGTGTGTACCTTGTTGCTTGGCAGTTATTGTGTAATGCAGTATCAAGCATCGAGTTTGGATGAAGAGCTAGCAGCTTTACAATATGACTTGAATCAGCTTAACCAAGAAGTTAACCAATTAAATAGTAAGTTGGTTCAACATAAACCGTCTCCAGTGAAAGTAGCTGCGGTTGCTCGTCTCACTAGTGAGATACAAGCGAATAAAGAGGCTTTGAAGGCGGTCGGTCAATACGATGAATCCCAGCAAGTCGGGTATTCTGGTGTTATGAATTCCTTCGCTAAATTAGGGCGAAATGATATTTCGCTTTCGCATATCTACATGACTCACGAGACCCTAGAGCTTCGCGGTTTGGCTCGTGACGCTAATGTTGTTCCAAACTGGATTGGTCAGTTTAAAAATGAACTTAATTTAGTCGGGCGCACCTTTGAAAAGATAAAGATAGGTCGTAATGAGCAAGATGTGGTGACGTTTGAGTTAAGTACTCATAGGGAGAGTGAATAATGCAACTGTGGAACCAGCTTAGCGATAAGTTCCTTGCATTAAGCCTGAGAGAGAAATGGCTACTTTTCGTGTGTGGTCTAGTGGGCTTATCCATGCTTGTATTTACCTTATTGATTGAACCTGCATATCTTGATTTACAAGAAAAGAATGTGAAGTCGATGAGCCTTACGCAGTCAAATCAGAAACAACAAGGTGAATTACTTGTTCTACAAGCCAAGTTGAACAAAGACCCAGATAAAGAAATTGATCTTGAGTTAAAAAAACTATTGGTTGAGAGCCAAGAGCTATCATTTGAGCTCGCTGAAATCGTTGATAGGTTGGTTACGCCTTCTCAAATGGCGCAGTTATTAGAGAGCGTTCTTAATGCAGGTAATGGACTGAAGCTTGAGTCTTTAGAATCGTTACAACCAGAAGCTATTTCGGACAATCAAGAGAACAGTGACAATTCAAAGTACTTTCTCCATCCTGTTAGAATGGAGTTGACGGGTAGCTACTTCGATATTTCAATTTATCTTCAAGCACTTGAGTCACTTCCTGTGAGCTATTATTGGCGCACGTTTGAGTATTCAGTAGAAGAATATCCCAAAGCTCGACTTGTGTTCGAGGTTTACACCCTAGGTACCAGACAGGAGTTTATCGGTGGTTAGAACTCTAGTGTTATCTTTGCTGTTTGGTAGTTCAGTGGTATGGGCAGAACAAGACCCAACTGCGCCATTAGGTTGGCTTTCGCCCCTGCAGAAATCAGCATCAGCTAAAAAGGCGCCAGTTCAATATCGTTTACCGTCTCTAGAGAGCATTGTTTGCAAGGGCGATACACCTTGTTATGCGATTATGAATGGTCAGATTCTCGAACAAGGAGAAACGATCAGAGGGTACCGAGTTAAGAACATTGATCCAGAGTACGTCACTCTGCAGAGAAGCTCTAAGCAGTGGAAATTAGAGATGTTCTCTTTAGATGTTAAGAATAATTAAGGTTAGAGTGAAGACATGCGTAAACTTGTAGTAGCAATTCTAGTGTCATCTTTAGTCGGCTGTTCGATGGGGCATAGAGACCCTGTTGAGATAAAAGAGTCTTTAAACGAATCTATTAATGAAGCGAATAGCAAAGCACTTCATAACTTACCTTCGTCGGTACAAGATGACCTTATGCCTCAGCTAAGTTCGGACTCTATGTCTCCGAATGTGGAAACCGTCAAGCGCTTTCGTATTCAAGCAAAAGGCGTTGAAGCGAGAACCTTTTTTGCAAGCCTAGTGAAAGGTACAGAGTACAGTGCCGCGATTCATCCAAGCGTTGCTGGAAAACTTACTCTAAATCTAACAGACGTGACCTTAGATGAAGTTCTGGCTGTTGCTCAGGATATGTATGGTTACGATATTGAAAAACGTGGCAAAGTGATTCAAATTTATCCGGCCGGTTTGCGCACAGTCACGATTCCAGTGGATTACTTGCAAGTAAAGCGTTCTGGTCGTTCTTTAACGACGATTACTACTGGAACAATTTCCACTTCAGACTCTAACTCGAACTCATCTAACTCGAATTCTAATTCGTCTAACTCGAATTCAAACTCATCAAACTCGAACTCCAATTCGTCTAGCTCCACATCTAACGGTGGTACGGAGATTGAAACGATATCTGAAAGTGATTTTTGGCCGCAGCTTGAAGCGGCAGTCGCTCACTTAATTGGTTCTGGTGATGGGCAAAGCGTTGTGGTTACGCCACAAGCGAGTGTGATTACGGTACGTGCTTACCCCGATGAAATCCGAGAGGTTCGTGAGTTCCTTGGGATTTCTCAGAAACGTCTGCAGCGCCAAGTTATCTTGGAAGCCAAAATTATGGAAGTGACACTTAGTGACGGCTATCAACAAGGCATTAACTGGACCAAGATGTTTTCGTCGAACGGTACTAACTACACGCTAGGTATGGGTTCTATCGTTAAAAATGCAGCTGGTACGATCATCCCAGGCAAACTACCAGGCATGGACCCAATCGGTACCGCTTTAGGTGGTCAATCTAACCTCGTTGTTTCTGGTGGCAGCTTTGAAGCAGTATTGAGTTTTATGGATACACAGGGTGACTTGAATGTGTTATCTAGCCCAAGAGTGACAGCAGCTAATAACCAGAAAGCGGTTATAAAAGTGGGTATAGATAAATATTTCGTGACGAATTTATCAAGTTCGGTCGGTAGTGGTGATAACGCGAATGTTGCCCCTGAAGTTGAGCTAACCCCGTTCTTCTCCGGTATTTCTTTGGATGTGACGCCGCAGATCGATGATAAAGGAAATGTGTTCCTGCATGTTCACCCCGCAGTGATTGAGGTGGAAGAGGAAGTGAAAGAGCTTAATCTTGGCTCAACAACTGGTGTTGTGACGCTGCCGTTGGCTAAAAGCTCTATTCGTGAATCTGACTCCGTGATTCGAGCGCAAGATGGTGATGTGGTTGTTATTGGCGGATTGATGAAATCAAACACCAGTGACATGACTTCAAAAGTTCCATTTCTTGGTGATATCCCGGCACTCGGTCATTTGTTCCGTAATACCAGTCAACTCACTCAAAAAACTGAACTCGTTATTTTATTAAAGCCAACGGTTGTAGGTGTAAATACTTGGCAATCAGAAATGGAGCGTTCTCGAGATCTTTTACAAGAATGGTTCCCTGATGAATAGTAACCACTCACTTTATCAATGCAGATTGGTAGTGAATTACTAAGCTAGGTCGTCTTATGTATCAAGCTCATTTTGATTTTGAACAGTTACCATTTACGTTAACGCCGAATACCGATTTTTTTTATGGTTTAGCACCTCATTTTGAGGCAATTCAAACGGTAATGTCGGCGTTAGAAATGGGCGAGGGGGTAGTTAAGGTTACAGGAGAGGTCGGCACAGGCAAAACCATGGTGTGCCGAATGCTAGTCAATCATCTCAATGATTGTACTGCTTTAATCTACCTGCCTAACCCAGTGCTATCTGGTGCTGACTTACGACAAGCCGTGGCTAAAGAGCTGGGTTTGACTATTGATAATCCAGCAGCTTTAGTTGATAACATTCAACACAAGCTTATTGAATTGCACAACTCAGGTTTACGAGTGGTTGCGATTCTTGATGAGGCCCAGGCGTTGTCAGATGAAGCTCTAGAGACCTTAAGGTTGTTTGGTAACTTAGAAACTGAAGATAAAAAGCTGCTGCAAATTGTTCTATTAGGGCAGCCGGAATTGGATGCTCGATTAGAGGCTTATCATCTAAGGCAATTTCGTCAAAGAATCACATTTAGTTCGACACTGAGGCCACTGACTCTCGATGAAACGGTAGCTTACATTGATAACCGGATCGCTAAATCTGGTGGCAAATATGCTCCCTTTAGCCTGAGCCATAAAAAAGCGATCTGGCGCTCTTCTTTGGGGATCCCAAGGTTGATTAACCAGTTGTGTCATAAAGCTTTGTTGCTTGCTTTTAGTGAAGATAAGCAAAATATAGAAAACCAACATCTCTTTGCTGCAATGCATGAAACATACGATGTGTGTAAACCTAAATTTAAAACGCCAATGCTGTGGGGTTGGAACTAATTATGAGCGTCATTAATAACGCCTTGTCTGAATTGGCAAAAAAAGAGTCAACAGCATCGATTGAAGCTGCGGTGGTACCTAAAGTAAAAACACGCTCTCCATTGGTTTGGGTGGTCGCAGGTTTTACCCTTAGCTTGGCCATGGGGGGCTGGGCTATATCACAAGGCCCAGCTGTCGATAACTCAATATCAACTCGAGATATACAAGTTTCCGTTATTGATACTTCAGAAGGCAATTCAGAGGGTAGTCCTGAAGCGGCCATTACTCAACCTGTATCCTCGCCGACTAAGAAGTTAGTGACGCTAGATTCAGCGAACCTTTCGGCTCACAACACGGCAATACTAAAAAGTACTCAATCTAAATCGGATTCAGTCATTGCTGCATCAACTCAGTCAGTTACAAAGCCTAAAGTAAACCCTGAATCTCAAGCTATACCTAAATCTCAAAGCACACCTAAAGCAAAAGTAGCAAAGCCAATGCTTGTTGCTAGCGTGGCTAAAAAAGATCCCACACCAGTATCAAATCAACCTGAAACGTCTGGCGATTTAGAAAGTAATGGAATGTTGATTGAGCAGATAGAATTAACGCCTGAACAACTTTCTATTAATGCTCAAGGCCGAGCTCAGAAAGCTCTTGATGCCAATGACCTTTCTGGTGCGTTGAAAGGTTATAACGAAGCGCTTCGTTATGATCCAAGAAATGAAGATGTCCGTCAGAAACTAGCAATTCTCTATTTTGGTAAAGGTGATACTCGCAAAGCGTATGAGTTATTTCAGTCGGGTATCAAACTCAATATCAACAGTGAAAAACTGCGCCTAGGTTTATCGAAGCTACTTGTGAAAGCCAATCAAGCGGAAGCTGCTTTGAGCCCATTAATACACTTACCACCTAGTCCAACTCAAGACTACTTAGCAATGCGCGCTGCATTAAGTCAAAAGTCTCAGCAAGAAGATATTGCGCTAGAGAGCTACCAAAAATTGACTGAGGTCGATTCAGATAATGCTCGCTGGTGGTTAGGTTTAGCGATTCAGCAAGAACGTCAGCTTGATTTCATGGCTGCAAAGCAATCATACCAAGGAGCATTGGTTAGAGTTGGGATCTCATCTCAGTCGCAAGGCTTTGTACGTGATCGTTTAAAAATACTCAATGCTTTAGAGGAGAGTGGCGATGCAAATTAGATTAAGAAAAAGGCTCGGTGATTTGCTCGTAGAAGAGGGCATCATTACTGAAGATCAAGTTGAACAAGCTCTGGCCGCTCAAAAAAGGACAGGCCGCAAGCTTGGTGATGCACTGATCGAGCTTGGCTTTTTATCAGAGCAGCAAATGCTCAGTTTCTTGTCGCAACAGCTTGCTATTCCTCTTATTGATATTAGCCGAGCTAATGTTGACGTCGAAGCTGTGCAGCTTTTACCTGAGGTTCATGCTCGCCGCCTTCGAGCTTTGGTCATTGGGCGTCAAGGTGACACATTACGTGTTGCAATGAGTGATCCTGCTGATCTGTTTGCCCAAGAATCTTTGCTGAGTCAACTAGGCGACTACGCACTCGAATTTGTCGTCGCACAAGAGAGACAATTAGTTGATGGTTTCGACCGTTATTACCGAAGAACCAAAGAGATTGCCTCATTTGCTGAGCAGCTTCATGCTGAGCATAAAGTTAATGAAGCCTTTGACTTTGATATCGCTGAAGAAGACAGCGACGAAGTTACGGTCGTTAAGCTAGTAAACTCGCTGTTTGAAGATGCTATTCAAGTTGGTGCGTCTGATATTCATATTGAACCAGATTCAAACGTATTACGTTTACGTCAGCGTATTGATGGTGTCCTGCATGAAACGTTGTTGAATGAAGTGAATATTGCTTCTGCACTGGTTTTGCGTTTGAAGCTGATGGCTAACCTCGACATTTCAGAGAAACGACTGCCTCAAGATGGTCGCTTTAATATTCGCGTTAAAGGTCAATCGGTCGATATTCGTATGTCGACTATGCCAGTACAGCACGGTGAGTCAGTGGTTATGCGTTTGC
Source organism: Vibrio sp. 10N.247.310.24 (assembly GCF_041467175.1). Lineage (NCBI taxonomy): Bacteria > Pseudomonadati > Pseudomonadota > Gammaproteobacteria > Vibrionales > Vibrionaceae > Vibrio > Vibrio sp. 10N.247.310.24. Next base: position 51,829 of record NZ_JBFSUD010000021.1, on the reverse strand, counting down.
TTAATCAATCGGCTGGCCTACGTAAATTGGAGTTGTCAGGCATTCCGAGTGATTTGCTCGTTCGTCTTCGTCATCAATTACGCCGCCCACATGGCATGATTCTCGTAACCGGGCCTACGGGCTCAGGTAAAACAACGACTCTATACGGTGCGTTAAGTGAATTAAACGAACCGGGTAAAAAGATCATTACCGCTGAAGACCCTGTAGAATACCGTCTTCCTCGTGTGAATCAGGTTCAGGTAAACCCTAAGATTAACCTCAATTTCTCAACGATTTTGAGAACCTTCCTACGTCAGGATCCGGATATCATTCTTATTGGTGAGATGCGAGATCACGAAACCGTTGAAATTGGTTTGAGAGCGGCACTTACTGGTCACTTAGTGTTAAGTACTCTGCATACCAACGATGCAGTAGACAGTGCACTGCGTATGATGGACATGGGGGCTCCGGGTTATCTGGTAGCAAGTGCTGTTCGAGCCGTGGTCGCACAGCGGTTAGTTCGTAAGGTATGTACTGATTGCAAGGTTGATGATGAGCTGGATGAAGCGCGTAAGCAATGGTTGAGTGTTCGTTTCCCAAACCAGCGAGGTACGCCATTTATGAAAGGGCGTGGTTGTCAAAATTGTAATTTGACAGGCTACAGTGGTCGTGTTGGTGTGTTTGAAATGTTGGAGCTCGATCAGCCTATGATGGATGCGCTTAGAGCCAATGATGCCGTTGGTTTTGCTCAAACGGCAAGACAGTCTGAAAACTACAAACCGCTGTTAGCTTCTGCGATGGAATTGGCCATGCAGGGTGTTGTGAGCTTTGATGAGGTAATGAACCTTGGCGAAGGTGATGCTTCTGGTGCCACTGATCCAATTTATCTGTAGGGGTAGAGTGATATGCCAACTTATCGTTATGTAGGTCGCAGTTCTGATGGCAGTCAAGTGACAGGCCAGTTGGATGCGAATAACGAAGATCTTGCTGCTGACAGCTTGATGAGTAAAGGGATCATTCCAACTTCGATTAAACTTGGAAAAAGTGGCGGTTCAATCCTGGATATGGATGTATCCAGCCTGTTTTCTCCGAATGTGCCTTTAGAGGTGTTGGTTCTGTTTTGCCGACAGTTGTATAGTTTAACTAAGGCGGGCGTTCCGCTATTAAGATCGATGAAAGGGTTAACTCAACATTGTGAAAATAAGCAACTGAAAGTAGCACTTGAAGAAGTGGTCGCTGAACTTACAAATGGTCGTGGATTAGCAGCATCGATGCAAATGCACCCTAAGGTATTTAGTTCATTGTTTGTATCGATGATCAGTGTTGGTGAAAATACCGGTCGTTTAGACCAGGCATTGTTACAACTGGCTGGATACTACGAACAAGAGGTTGAAACTCGAAAGCGAATCAAAACGGCAATGCGTTACCCAACGTTCGTGATTACTTTTATTACAATCGCTATGTTTGTCTTGAATATATTCGTGATTCCTCAGTTTTCGAGTATGTTCGCGCGTTTTGGGGTCGATTTACCACTTCCAACTCGTATTTTAATGGGGATGTCTGAGTTCTTTGTTAATTACTGGGGGTTAATGCTTGGATTAATCTTTGGTCTTGTTTTTGCTTTTAAAGCATGGGTAAAGACAGATAAAGGGTGGGAAAAGTGGGATCGGCTGCGCTTAAAAATGCCAGTGATTGGTGGAGTGGTCAATCGAGCTCTATTGTCGCGTTTCTCTCGTACCTTTGCTTTGATGCTAAAAGCAGGCGTACCACTGAACCAATCGTTATCGCTATCGGCTGAAGCTCTGGACAATCGTTTTTTAGAACTTCGTGTTCAAGGCATGAAATCGGCAATAGAAGCGGGAAGTACCGTGTCTTCTACCGCGATTAACAGCGAAATTTTTACACCACTCGTGATACAAATGATTTCTGTGGGTGAAGAAACGGGTCGTATTGATGAGTTGCTGCTTGAAGTTGCGGATTTTTACGACCGAGAGGTTGATTACGATCTAAAAACGTTAACCGCTAGAATTGAACCTATTCTGTTGACCATCGTTGCGGGAATGGTGCTTATTTTGGCTCTGGGGATTTTCTTACCGATGTGGGGAATGCTGGATGCAATCAAAGGTTAGAGGATGCTGAATAACCCACAGCGCTCACGTTTTGTTATTTGGGTTGCGGTTATTCTTTTTCTCGTTATGGGACTGCTTTCTGTATGGAAAACCGTAGAAGAAGAAGCTACGAACACGGCATTAATTGTTGCGAGCAAGCGAATTCTTGAGCAAGCTAATTTGTTCAAGCAGCAGTATTTGTTATCCGGTGGGGAGCAAAAAAATGATTCGAAACAGGCAAAGATTTACAGCAGAACGGGATGGGTTATGCCAATTCAAGACTCGGCTCGAAATTGCGGTTATTGGTTGGAGCAATTATATCCTAAGGGGCGTATTTTAGGTCTAAGTACTCCAAGTATTGAAGACAAAAGTGATAATATACACTTTCATTGCCGTTATCATTATAGTGATAAGTATCAGATAGATATCTTACTTAAAAAAGAAAGATTTAGTGTCAAAGTCAATATATTGGCCTTGTGAACGTATTGACGCTGTTTTTATGGTTTTATGCATGGTCAAATGTATAATGCGCATTAGCAATTAGATGAGTAGGTAGAAAGTGCTTAAAAATCAAAAGGGTTTCTCCCTAGTCGAGTTAGTCATAGTGATTGTTGTTGTGGGTTTATTAGCTGTTGCAGCTTTACCCCGTTTCTTGGATGTGACAGACGAAGCCAAGAAAGCCAGTATTGAAGGTGTCGCGGGTGGTTTTGCGACAGGAGTACTTTCAGCAAGAGCGCAATGGGAAGCAGAAGCTCGTCCATCAGAAAGAATTGGTGTTGAAACATACAATACTGTAAATTACGATGGTGTTGATTTTTGGCTAACCAGATCAACAAGTAGCAATGGAAGTACTAATTTTAGAGACGGCTACCCATGGTCTATAAACACAAATTCAGCTTCAGCTCCGTCTAATGATGTGACCGATGCTTCGTGTGTCGATTTAATGGAAAATCTACTTCAGAACCCTCCTAAGGTTGGAACATTAACCAATGTGGCAAATGGTTCGAATTACAAATATTCAGCGCAAGCGGATAATAGCAATGACTACTGCACTTACATTCAATTGGAAGGCGGTACTCAGCATCAATTCGTTTACGAGATTAGAACTGGTCGTGTGACCGTAACACTGCAGTAAACCTGCGTTTAAATATACATAGAGAGAAAAGACTATGAAAAAACAAAGCGGTTTCACCCTAATAGAACTAGTGGTGGTAATTGTTATTCTAGGTATTCTTGCAGTTACTGCAGCACCTCGTTTTCTTAACTTACAAGGTGATGCCCGTGAAGCATCTTTACAAGGTTTAAGAGGTGCAATGGCCGGTGCGTCAGGTATTGTCTTTGGAAGGGCTGCTATTGAAGGTGTCGAAAATATAACCGCGGCTAATAATGCAGCTTTGGCTGATGGCACAACTCTGCATCTAGGATACCCTGCTGCGACATCTGCTGGTATCGTAGCTGTTGTTGATGGCCTTGACGTTACAACTACAGGTGATTGGGCTGTATTTGAAGATGCTGCAAATGATACTTTGTTTGCAACTTTCCAAACAGGCACAGCTTTAATAGCAGCTCCTACAACTTGTTTTGTTAGCTACCTTCTTAATGAAGCTGGTACAAACTCAGTACCACCGACAGTTACAGTTGATAACACTGGTTGTTAGTCGTTTATTCGTATTATCAAGGCCAGCATTGCTGGCCTTTTTTCTGTCTGAAATTCAGGTAAGCAGCAAAGACAACTTCCTTTCCCTGAGTTACACTTAATCTTCAAACTATCAAATATTTAGCGGATTGGATTTCGGTGAATCAATTCAATAGAACATACAGAAAAATCGGGCTTCAGCAGCAAGGCTTCACTTTGGTTGAGTTAATCATTGTGCTCTTGTTGATAGCGATTGTCTCTGCTTACGCTGCTAGCCGCCTTTCCGGAAGGGACAGCTTTTCTGCTTTTGCCGCTCAAGAGCAAGTGGTTTCTGTTATTCGCCAAGTTCAAGTCAATCGAATGCAATCCAATGTTGATCTAGGGGCCGTCGTTGGAGAGAGCAATTTTATTCTCGCTATCGTTGGAAATTGTATCGGCTCGGAAGTGAGCTGTACCGCGCGAAGCCAAGCGCGGAGTGATTGGGTTATGCTCAACGGAGTTAACTTAACGGCTGCATCTGATACCACTCCCGCTATTCCTCTATCTCTAGTTAACTTTGATTTATTAGGTAACCCTACAACAGGTGAAACACCTGCAGGCGTTGTCGTTAACGTTGCAGCTGGTGTGGTGATTACGATTACTTCAAATGTGAATACCTGCCGTGTGGAAATTAACGCGCAAGGTTATGTCGAAAATGGGGTGTGCTCATGAATAGTATTCATAAATCACCTGTAAAAGAACGTGGTTTTACATTAATTGAAAGTGTGATTGTGATTGTGGTTATGGGGCTCGCGATGATGACCATCATAAACTTTTTAGCGCCTCAGGTTAGTCGATCTGGTGATCCTCATTATCAGACTCGTTCAGCCGCGCTAGGGCAAAGTGTGATGTCGATAATTCTTGCTCGAGGGTTCGATGAAAATAGTGACTTTGGTGGCGGGGAACTTAGATGTGGTGAGGGGGCTGCTGTCGGTGTTAATTGCACAGCTGAAGCGAGATTGGGCCCTGAAGAGACTGATATTGCCCTATACAATGATGTCGATGACTATGATGGATGTTGGGAACCCGATGCTGATGTCGCAAACCTCTGTCGAGATTTAAACGAACTTATTGGCGAAGATGGCGCAACAACCTACAACAACTACCGCCTAGATATTGATGTGACGTACCAAACTGTCGATCAACTAAAAAGAATCAACCTAACGATCTCGGCCTCAAATTATCCTCCTATCGTGCTGGATGCCTATCGAGGGAATTACTAATGAGAAGGCAAGGTTTCACTCTTATTGAAATGATTATCACCATGATTGTTGGTAGCATTTTAGTTGTAGGCATTGCTGGGTTTGTTGAGTTAGGTGCGCGTGGCTATGCGGACACCGTAGATAGGCAGCGTTTACAAACTCAAGCAAAGTTTGTCTTAGAAAAAATCACTCGTGAAGTGCGTCATGCTGTACCTAATATGTTCAATCAGAATGCTGTTGTCCCTGGATCTCGCTGTGTTTCATTTTTCCCTATCGTTACCTCTGGTATTTATGCGATGTCGGGCGATGATATTCAATTTGTCACGGCTGATAATGCACTGACGGCCGCTGTTCTAGTCCCGTTATCTTTAGTGATAAATCCTACAGAAGCGGCGCCGACCAATAATATTTTCCCCTTAGCTACTGTAACTGCAACCAATAATACTTTCTTGCTTGCTAATGAGTCTGTAAACCTTGTGGGTAATTCGGTTTCAAATCGACATTATATTTACAATCCTAATGGCCGCGTCACCTATTGCATTGTGAATGGCCGAGTATGGAGAAGTGAAGGTAATGGCGCGCTAATCCCAATTTCGGATACGGGAGTGACTGGGGATTTAGACTATCAACCCGCAAATGTTCAGCGTAATGGTATCGTCCATCTTGAGTTTGAATTTAGAAACCAAGTCGGGGATGAACTGACCAATTTCCAGCAAGACATACAGGTGATCAATGTTCCTTAAAAAAAGACAAGTCGGAAGCCTGTATATTGTCGTCATCTTTGTCTTGGTGGTGATGGGTTTTCTGGCGACAACCTTAAATCGCATAGAGTGGTCCAATCATGACGCACATACAAAAGATGTGATTGGTACTCAAGCCCATCTTTTAGCTCATTCGGCAATAGAGCGAGCCTTAATGCAGATATATCCACCTAGAGCCAACACAACGGTTTCATTTGATGTGGCTGCAGAGTGTGCAAACTTGAATGGAACAGCAATGAACTTCGCAACGACAATTACATGTGCAGATGTTCAAATAACGTGCTCACCAACAGGTGGTCAACTTGTCGATAGTTCTCAGTTATACACAGTAAGAGCGGTCGCAATGTGCGGAACGGGTGTGAATTTAATGCAACGTAGTCAAGATGTGTGGGTGAGGGGAGTAATATAAATGCGCCTACTTAGTAGAGTTAGCCTCGTATTTTTTATTCTTTTTAGTGTGTTGTTTCAAACTAATGCATTGGCTAATCAGTGTTTATCTAAAGGGGCATGGGTAGATGCTCGAAATGGTTTTTGTTTCACTTTTCAAATTGATTCTGATGGAAAAAATCGTGCTCGTTTGGAAGGAACTTACTATTTCCCAATTTGGACCGATGATACTGTTTATCAAGGTTATAGCTCTAATGTTTATGAAAGAGACTATGTATCAGAAAGAAAACAAAGAACTTTCCAAGTTAAATTTACACGAACTTCAAATTATAATGCTAGGCATATTAAAGGCATAATTACCTACTCTGTTGATGGAGTAGTAAAAGGTTCTCCTTTTGCGATCAATTTGTCTCAAAAAACAGGTGTTGATAAATTTTACCCATATTTGAGATTGAACTTAAAAGGAACACAATTTTACGATAGCGATAAATATTGTATTAGTAGTGGTAGCTGTGGAGCATTACCTCCTCCACCCGTAACAAAATTTGATGATGCTCGCTTTGAGTTCGGTCGTTTGGACTCAGCCAACTGTAAAGCTAGCGATTGCACGATCACCTTCAATAAAACCTATAGAACGACTCCATTGGTATTTCTTATGCCAACGATTGATCCTGTTAATCCTGATAGTGATGCGCCTGCAACACTTTCTATAAAAAGCATCAATTCAACGCAAGCGACATTCCATCAAGACGTGGCACCTCAAGACTGGAGTTACAATCTGGCTTCTAAACCAATGTCTTCGATTAGCTACCTTGTTGTTGAGCCCGGAACCATAACATTTAGTGATGGACATAAGGCAATTGCGGGATATATAGAGACTAAAGCGTATCAAGCTCATGGAAAAAAAAGTAACCCTAAATGGGAATCTGCTTCTTATTCAAAATTTAGCTCACACCGAATACAGGATGATGATCCCGTTGTATTTACACAGGTTAATAGTTCAACAAGCCGATGGTTAACGGCAGGCGTAGACGGTGCGGGAAGAACGAGTGCTAAATTCTTTTTAGAGTTAACACGTGTGAATACAAACAATCCGCCTTCTCAAACAGAAAAAATAGCATTTTTAATTTCAGATGAACATGATGGCACGTCAAACGGAATTAATTATGAGTTTGGCCGCATTTCTCTTGATGATGACAGCGGATCCTCAAAACCTATCCTTAAATCTTGTAATGATATGCATGATCTTGAAAACGAATATCAGTCCCTACCTGGAATTGTCGCAAGTAAAGTCACCCGTAAAGGAGGCCAAGGTGGTTGGTTGAGACTTTGTAGCGTGAAGCATAACGGCAGTGACGATAATGACTATCAAGTAGGACTTGTTGTTGATGAAGATCTGTCTCTGAGTGGTTCAAAAGGATGGAGGTCTCATACTGACGAAAAGATCGGGTACTTTGCTTTTCAAGTCAATAAGCTCCCTAAGTTTACGAAAAACTACTGTTCGGCTTTTCCTTCTGCAGTTCAAGGTTGGAGAAACTCGTCAGGTAGCAGTATTGAGATGTGGAACCAATCTAAAATTACCAATGCGTTATTGGAGGCTGGCCAAAGAAAGGTCGGGTTTGGAAGTGCTCAATTTGGGAATGCAGTGAAATGTGATGGGATATCGTGTACTAACGATCCCACAAAGCAAATCGTCCAATCTAAACTGGATGATTTCCTGATAACAAATTCAGGTAGTGATATCTGGAATACAACAAAAACGTTAACACCTTTATCTCAAAAGAGCTTATCAATTGGTCAGTCAACCGTGACACTGACTGCTGGCGACTACTATTTTAATTCTTTGAATATCAATACCCACTCTTCCTTGAATATTCAAGGGAAGGTGATTATTCATACTCGATACTTAAATTTATCGAATAATTCAAGGATTAATAATTCAGGTAATGCAGATAACCTTGTAATAGTTGGGTATGACCCTACTAAAGGTTCATCTGGACAAACGTGCCCTGCATATGGTTGTGAAATGGATTTATCCAGTCAATCACAAATCAAAGCATTGATTTACAGCGAGGGGGAGGTTCGGTTATCTAATGGATCACATGTGTACGGTGCGGTTACCGTTCGTGACCTTCATATGAGTGGAGCATCTCAGATTACCGGGGAAAGCCAATGTTTTTCTGAGCCAGAGTTGGTTATTACTCCAGGCTCTAGCTCTGGGTTAGCTTGTACCGGTATTCCTATAAACTTTAAGTTGGTCGATAAAATAACCAAGCAACCTGTTAATAATTATACGGGAACTCTTGATGTGACAATTCCAAATAATAGTTCGAGGGATGCGTGTTGGTTAAATTCAGATGGAACCTGTTCTGCATCCTTGAGTCACGATTTCGTAGCAGGGCAGACAGCTACTTACACCAAGTCACTGTCAAGTATTGGCCTATCTCCGGTTTCAATCTCTGCTTCTATTCGGGGGCAAAGTAACATCAGTGCAACCGGTGGACCGTATCAGTTTGTGCCTTACGGATTTAAAATTGAAGATAAACAAAGGGTTGATGGAGGTAAGGGGCAGGTTGCTTTCCGAACATTTGAGACCGAAGTTACTGCAGTAGCATCAGGGGCTTCTAACCCAAGGGCATGTCAGAAAATATCGGATTATGATGGAACTAAATCACTTTATGCTTCCTATGAGCAGATAACTCAAGGCAATAGTGGTTGGAATAATGAGCTATTTCTCAATTCGTATAGCATTAAGATCGGCAGTTCACCTTTAAATGGAACTAAAGTGAACAATATTGTTTTTCAGAATGGTGTTGCAAAACTGACTTCTCAATACTGGTCGGCTGGTCATATAAAACTTCATTTGGCAGATGCTGACTGGCAACCCACGAATCAATCTATACCCAATTGGAAAGGCTTACAGAGTTCTACTGATGTGTATGTTAGGCCATTTGCTTTGGTGAGTTGCCAAGATAACTCCGGTGTACCAAATGCCCCATTCCCTTCCGGTAGCTCAACAGGAGGAGCTTCATTTATCGCCGCAGGTAATACTGCTTACTTAGCGGTTAGTGCGATAGCTTGGGAGCCTAGTGCTGATCGTAATAATGACGGTCTCATTGACAGTTCATTTTCGGGGGATTTATGTAGGGCTCTTTCAGTATCTGGCTTTGATGATGAAGTTGTGTATGTCAATTATGCTCTTGAAAGCCCGAGTAATGGCCATAATGGCGTATTAAGCGTTGGTAATAAAAACAGTGGTGATGAATTGTCACCGCAACCTATCCCTGCTGATATGTGGTTGAATGGCTACGCGTATAAGAGCTTAGCTTGGTCTGAAGTAGGTAGCATTAAACTATGGGCAGACAAACCGGACTACCTGAATGGGATGACGGTGCCAGGTTATAAAACAACCGCTGGTCGTTTTTATCCTAAATATTTTCAAGTGGTGAACAATGCGGTGTGGGATTACCCGGGAAATCAATCATATGCATACATGAATCAGCCTTTTGACGGCGTTACATTTGATGTGGAAGCACTGAGTCTACAACTCACTGCGGTGAAGAACTATGGATATTTTAATCCAACAATTACCGCTAACTTTGCTTTGTATGAGGCTAACCCTGTTTTTGTCAGTCGTTTTCATTCTGGGACTCCGAGTAAGTCGTGGGCTTCCGCCTCGGATAAGAGTATTGGCACATTTACGCTACATGAGAATTCGCCTTCTACTAACTGTGCTAGCGAGTTGTGTTGGGCTAAAGCATCATCGGTTGATGGCTATGAGGATGGACCATTCAATACCGCGGTAAGTGCAACCTCGACGATTTCAATTGATGCTGTGGGGAACAACGTCGATCCTATTAGCTATCACTATAATGGTACTCCTCGATTACTAACGGTTCAGCCTACTATTCGATTTGGTCGCGCTGTAATAGATAGCGTTGGTGGAGTTGCTGGTGGTGGTATGAATATACCGCTCCGCATAGAGCATTGGACCGGAACAAGTTTTGCCACTCATGAAGGTGATAACTCGACGAATTTAGCCGGTATAAATACGGAAGGTGACAACCGAGATCTCTGGGTTGAAACGGGAGCTACGGCCGCTGATGTAAATCTTTTAGGGGGCGGTGGTGTTGTGAATGGTATATCTAACTCTATACAGGTTGTTCAAGCGCCAATAGATCCAGAGGTTAGGCAACAAACACAGGTTTGGTTGGAGCTAAATAGCGGTGTAAATGCCGCTCCTTGGCTCCGTTATCGCTGGCAAGATCCTAACCGGGTGGAAGTTGCTGGTGAAGAAGATCCCTCAACAGTAGTCACCTTTGGCATCCATCGCGGGAACGATCGTGTGATCTACCGAGGTGAAAGTGGCTTAATAGGTCAGCAATAATATGATTTTTTGGCTGTTAAGTTAGGAATCTGTAAGAAATTGTGGGTTTCAGTCCATGTTTATACTTCAATGCCTTGCCGTGACAGCAAGGCATTGGTACATTTAGTGCAATTTTTGTCTTCTAATTCTTGCAGGATGAGCGAAGAATATGTTTAAAAAGCTTCGTGGCATGTTTTCAAACGACCTATCGATTGATTTAGGTACTGCCAATACCCTTATATATGTAAAAGGCCAAGGCATTGTTCTTGATGAGCCTTCAGTTGTAGCTATCCGCCAAGATCGTGCGGGTTCTGCAAAGAGTGTCGCTGCGGTTGGTCACGCTGCTAAGCAAATGCTTGGCCGTACGCCTGGTAATATCTCAGCAATCCGTCCAATGAAAGACGGCGTAATTGCTGACTTTTACGTAACGGAAAAAATGCTTCAGCACTTCATTAAGCAAGTGCATGATAACAGTGTTCTTAAACCAAGCCCTCGCGTATTGGTTTGTGTTCCTTGTGGTTCAACGCAAGTTGAGCGCCGTGCAATCCGTGAATCAGCACTGGGTGCTGGTGCTCGTGAGGTTTACCTAATCGATGAGCCTATGGCTGCTGCGATTGGTGCAGGCCTACGTGTATCTGAGCCAACAGGTTCAATGGTGGTTGATATCGGTGGTGGTACGACTGAAGTTGCCGTTATCTCACTAAACGGCGTGGTTTACTCGTCTTCTGTACGTATCGGTGGTGACCGTTTTGATGAAGCTATCATCAACTACGTTCGTCGTAACTACGGCAGCTTGATCGGTGAAGCAACAGCCGAAAAGATCAAACACGAAATCGGTTCTGCTTACCCAGGCGATGAAGTCGATGAGATTGAAGTACGTGGTCGTAACCTTGCTGAAGGTGTTCCTCGTAGCTTTAGCCTGAACTCAAATGAAATCCTTGAAGCGCTTCAAGAACCTTTATCTGGCATCGTATCTGCAGTCATGGTTGCACTTGAACAGTGTCCACCAGAGCTTGCTTCTGATATCTCAGAAAACGGTATGGTACTGACAGGTGGTGGTGCACTGCTTAAAGACCTTGATCGCCTGCTAACTGAAGAAACGGGTATCCCTGTTGTTGTGGCGGAAGAGCCATTAACGTGTGTTGCTCTAGGCGGTGGTAAAGCTCTAGAGATGATCGACATGCACGGCGGTGATCTTTTCAGCGAAGAATAGTATCTAGTGTTAGGCTCTTTTCTTATCTAGTTTTATGTAAAGAGCCTAACACCTTGTCTATAGGATCAAATGTCGCTCTAGGACCAAATATAGAATGAAGCCAATTTTTGGTAGAGGTCCCTCTCTACAATTGCGCCTGTTTTTTGCTGTAACATTATCAGCCAGCCTTATGCTGGCTGATAGTCGTTTAGATGCATTCTCAAATGTCCGCTATCTATTAAACAGCATGGTTGCGCCAATTCAGTATGCCGCTAATTTGCCTCGCACCATGTTTGATGGCGTATACGACCGTTTTAGTACTCGTAAAGGGCTCATTGAATCCAACCATAATATTAAACGAGAAGTCTTACGACTGAAGAGCGAGCTGATTCTGCTTGAGCAATATCAAGAAGAAAACAAGCGCCTTCGCAAGCTGTTAGGTTCACCGTTTATTCGTGATGAGAAGAAGGTCGTCACAGAGGTTATGGCGGTGGATACTTCACCATACCGACATCAAGTCGTGATCGACAAAGGTCAGATTGATGGAGTGTACGAAGGTCAGCCTGTGATCAATGAAAAAGGCATTGTTGGTCAAGTCACTTTTGTTGCTGCTCATAATAGTCGTGTTTTGCTACTGACTGATGCAAATAACGCAATTCCTGTTCAGGTTATTCGTAACGATATACGTGTGATTGCTTCTGGTAATGGCATGATTGATGAGATCCAGTTAGAGCACATTCCAACCAGTACTGATATTCAAGAAGAAGATCTGTTGGTGACATCTGGACTCGGTGGTGTATATCCAGAGGGTTACCCAGTCGCTTATGTGACTGCCGTTGATTATGACCCGAAGCGCGAGTTCGCCGTTATCAAAGCAGAACCTGTAGTTGAGTTTGATAAGCTCAGATACTTGTTGCTTGTGTGGCCTGATGAAAATAAACAGATGCAAGCAGAGCAATCTAGTATCGAACAAGCATTGTTAGAAGGTGAAAATGGCCAATAGCGTTTTAAGAAGCAAAGTAGTAATTGGCTGCTCATTTTTGATAGCACTTATTCTACAAACGATCCCTTGGCCGGGTAGTTTAGACCTATTCAGGCCATCTTGGTTATTACTGGTTACCTGCTATTGGGTTTTAGCGTTACCTTACAGAGTTAACGTTGGTAGTGCTCTAGTACTGGGCTTATTGTGGGACCTTTTGATCGGTTCGACTCTCGGTATTAGAGGCATGATGATGGCAATAGTAATGTACATTATTGCAATGAACTTCCTCGTGATTCGAAATATGGCGCTATGGCAGCAAGCGATAATCATTGCAGCCTTAACAGTGTTGTTTGAGGTGCTAATATTCTTTGGTGAATATTTGATCCAAGATGTCGTTTTCAATCCGTTATCGCTATGGAGCGCATTGATAAACTGTATACTTTGGCCTTGGATGTTTTTATTAATGAGACGTGTACGTCGCCATTGGCATGTAAGGTAGAGTGACGATGGAAAAGAAACATTTAGTTTTGGCATCCGGCTCTCCACGCCGCAAAGAATTGTTATCTCAACTCGGTTATGAGTTTTATGTCCTTGTAACTGATGTCGAAGAGTGTAAACACGCTCAAGAAACCGCCGAAGAGTACGTTAAGCGACTATCTTTAGATAAAGCCTTAGCTGCGTTGTCTTTATTGAAAGATAACCCTTCTGAAAAACAGCATGTTGCTTCTGGTTCTGATACTGTAGTTGCTAGTTCTCTTGATTCTGAAACAGTGGTTCTGGGCTCTGACACGGTCGTCGTAAGCCAAGGGCAAGTGCTCGAGAAGCCAATAGACCTTGCTGACTCTAAGCGTATGCTTACTCAGTTAGCGAATGATCGTCACCAAGTGATGACGGCAGTTTCTGTTGTATCGGAAGAAAAACAAAAGACAGAAATCATTATTACCGACGTATGGTTTAAACCCCTCAGTGAAAAAGAAATAGAACAATACTGGCAAACAGGGGAGCCATGCGATAAAGCTGGTAGCTATGGGATCCAAGGTTTGGGCGGACGCTTTGTTACCCGAATCGAAGGTAGTTATTACGCCGTTGTCGGCTTACCTTTATTTGAAACGGACCAGCTACTGCAAGAATTCTTATAATTACTAATCTGAGGTGCACCATGAGTGCTGAATTGTTGCTGAACGTGACCCCGAGTGAGACTCGTGTGGCCATGATTGAAGGGGGAGCTCTTCAAGAGATCCATGTCGAACGAGATGCTCGACGCGGGATCGTAGGAAATATCTACAAAGGACGTGTAAGCCGTGTTTTGCCTGGAATGCAGGCGGCATTTGTGGATATTGGCCTTGATAAAGCAGCTTTTTTGCACGCCTCTGATATTGTCCCCCACACTGAATGTGTTGCTGAGAATGAAAAGAAGCAATTTCAGGTTCGTGATATTTCAGAGCTTGTTCGCCAAGGGCAAGATATTGTCGTTCAAGTGGTCAAAGATCCTCTTGGTACCAAAGGTGCCCGTCTAACCACAGACATTACTTTGCCATCTCGTTATCTGGTATTCATGCCGGGCGCAAGCCACGTTGGTGTTTCTCAGAGAATTGATAGTGAGTCAGAACGCAACCGCCTAAAAAAAGTCGTGTCTCGTTACTGTGACGAGCACGGTGGCTTTATCATCCGCACGGCAGCAGAAGGCGCAGATTCAAATGAGTTGGCGCAAGATGCCGCATTCTTGAAGCGATTATGGCTAAAGGTGTTAGAACGTCGTGGTAAGCACAAAGCTCGTACTCGCTTGTATGGTGAGTTGTGCTTAAGCCAACGTATCTTACGTGATTTTGTCGGTACTGAGCTGAGCAAGATTCAGGTCGATTCTCGTCTAGAATATGAAAATCTAAAAGAGTTTACTTCTGAATACGTGCCTGAGCTAACAGACAAGCTTGAGTTGTATGAAGGTGATAAGCCTATCTTTGATATGTACGATACCGAGAACGAAATTCAACGTTCATTGGATCGCAAAGTCGAATTGAAGTCTGGTGGGTATCTGATTATCGACCAAACAGAAGCGATGACAACCGTCGACATCAATACTGGTGCCTTTGTTGGTCGTCGTAATCTAGAAGAGACGATTTTCAATACTAACGTCGAAGCGACACAAGCTATTGCTCGTCAACTTCGCCTTCGTAACTTAGGCGGCATCATCATTATCGATTTTATTGATATGCTGTCTGAAGAACACCGTAAGCGAGTACTAACTTCTTTAGAAGCTGCATTAGACAAAGACCGTGTGAAAACCAACATTAATGGCTTCACACAGCTTGGTTTGGTTGAGATGACTCGTAAACGTACTCGTGAAAGTATTGAGCATATTCTGTGTTCTAGCTGCCCTGCTTGTGAAGGTCGCGGTAGCGTGAAGACAGTTGAAACCGTTTGTTATGAAATTCTTCGAGAGATCACACGAGTGAATCGCGCGTATGACGCCGATAAGTTTGTTGTTTATGCGGCGGCTGCCGTTGCCGAGGCGTTAGAAGGCGAGGAATCTCACGCGCTTGCTGAGCTTGAAGTGTTTATTGGTAAGCAAGTTAAAATCCAGGCTGAGCCTCTGTACATACAAGAGCAGTTTGATGTTGTTATGATGTAATGGATATTTTGTGAGTTCAAGCGTTACTCTGATTCTTCGTACATGTTTATGGTTAGTGGTTACTCTCTTAGTAACACTAGCCATTGCTGTCACTACACTGCGTGTAGCCTTACCCAATTTAAATAAGTATCAATCTGAAATTGAGCTTTGGGTAAACCAACATTCCGGTTTTGAGTTTTCTATTCAAGATGTGGGTGGTTTTTGGCGTAACACTCATCCCTCTATTGCTCTGCAAGGTGTTAAGGCTAGCCTTCCCAACGCAGAAGATGTAGCTTTCTCTGTTGAGCGTGTTGAAGTTGAGTTTGACTTGATTCAATCGGTCGTGCAGATGCGTCCTGTCGTGGCCGATTTGGTCATGAATCAAATGTACCTCGACATCCGCTCAATTGATCTATTTGCCGGGCAAAACGGTAAAGATGTACCTAAAGACCCCGGCTCTTCCAAGCGAGTGATGCAGGAGCTGGACAATTTACTTTTAAAAACTTTGGTGGATGTGACCGCTAAAGATTCCTCTCTTCTATATCGAACTATCTCTGGTGAAGAACGTCAGCTTGATATCGAAACTTTAAAATGGCAAAACTCAGGTAAACATCACCTTGCGGAGGGTGTAGTAAGTATTAAAGACGCTAACCTCAACTCTTTGTCAGTAAGTGCTAACTTTGTTGATGGTGGTTCTTTAACTGATATGACGGGCGAGTTTTATGTCAGCGCGGATAGTATCTCAGTAATGCCTTGGTTAACTCGTTATATGCAGGCAGAATCCGGCATTGAGACGGGCACGGTGAGCTTGAATAGCTGGCTAACGCTACGAAATAGCAAGCCAGTTAGCGCTTATGTTGAGGTATTACCTTCAGAACTGACTTGGAATGAAGGTGGTCAACATGACTTGATGCTTGAGTCGGGTGTTTTTAAATTATCACCAATTGATGGTGGATGGCAGGTAAATGGTCACTCACTAAATCTAAGAACGGATGACAGGCCTTGGCCTGAGCTTGATGTCGCTTTTAAGTGGAATAAAGGCCCGTGGGAACTTAATGTTTCTGAACTTGATGTTGAAACCATTACCCCGTTGATCAAGTTGATGCCAGATTCTTCGCAATCTACCCAAATGATCAATGCATTGGCTCCGGGCGGTATCGTTTCAGACATTCGCGTTGCGATGGGCTCTGGAA
This sequence comes from Vibrio sp. 10N.247.310.24, assembly GCF_041467175.1. Taxonomy (NCBI): domain Bacteria; kingdom Pseudomonadati; phylum Pseudomonadota; class Gammaproteobacteria; order Vibrionales; family Vibrionaceae; genus Vibrio; species Vibrio sp. 10N.247.310.24. The sequence continues at coordinate 35,376 of NZ_JBFSUD010000021.1, read as the reverse complement.
TTGAAAGCTTGCGTTACTCTGCGAACTTTTCCGATTTGGCGATCGAACAATGGGAGTTAGTCCCTGGCTTTAGCCAAGTATCAGGGCATGTGTTTGGCTCGGCTTCGGAAGCGAAAGCCAGCTTATATGTTATTGATGATGTGTTTCCTTATGGTGATGTTTTCCAAGCGCCTCTGAATATCAAACAAGGTCAGGTTGATATTGTTTGGCAGCAAGATGAAAACGGCTGGAAACTGTGGTCGGACAAAATCACTGCAGCCACGCCAGATTTACAAGTACTAGGCGCATTTCGCTTGGACTTTCCAGATAACGCTAGCCCTTACCTTTCTTTTTATGGTGAAGCGGACGCTTACAACGTCGGTGAGACATGGCGCTATTTGCCGACATTAGCACTTGGCCAAGACTTAACCGATTACCTTTCAACAGCGATTCAAGCGGGTAAGGCCGACACCGTTAAATTACTTTGGCATGGTGAATTAGCCCAATACCCGTACACCAATCATGATGGTATTTTCCAAGTTTGGGTTGGCTTAGAAGACGCTAAGTTCAGCTTCGATACCGCGTGGCCATTGATAACCGACCTTCAACTTGACCTGTTATTTGAAAATGATGCGATGTATTTAGACTCTCGCTCCGCTCAATTGATGGATGTGGCGGCAGATCGAATCACTGGTCGTATTCCTTATTTAGGGGAAGGCGGTCATATCGAAATTGAAGCTAAAGCAACGGCGTCTGGTAATGCAGTTCGAAATTACATGACTGCTTCGCCACTCGTAGATTCTGTGGGTGCTGCGTTAACTGCGCTTAAAGTGAGTGGTGATGTCTCTTCTGAGTTCCAGCTTAATATTCCGTTTGATTCTGAACAAGAACCTAGAGCGTGGGGATATGCAGATCTGAGTGGTAATCATGTTGAGATTGAAGCTCCACCAATGGTGCTAGAGAACACCACTGGTCGTATTGAATTTGATAATGATGTCGTGACAGCAAGTGGTCTTGCCGCTGATTTGCTTAATCAAGGTATCTCGGTTGACTTTAAAGGTCTTAATGATGGACCTGGCTATGCAGTGGATCTTGATGTGTTAGGTGATTGGGACGTCAATCCTCTAAAGCCGTATGTCGGAGAGCAGTGGTTAAGCCGTTTGTCGGGTCATGCACAATGGCAAAGCCAGATCGATATTCAACTTAATGATATTGGTTTTACTTACCAACTCGACTTACAGTCAGACCTCAAATACTTAGCGAGTGATTACCCATACCCATTAGCCAAAAAGTCATTAGAAAGTGGTTCTGCAAGGCTACAAGCCTCGGGCAATCAAGAATCGATTACCGCGCGTCTGCAATTGCCGAGCACTAAATACCAAGCTGAGATTGATATTTCCGGCGATGTTCCTGAATTAACGGCGACCAATTTAGTCCTTGGTCGTGGTGGCTATAAAATTAGCCCCGTGGTAGGGCACCATGCCTTGATTCGTACCGATAAGTTCAATGCCGATGACTGGCTGTCAGTAGTCATGGAGCCAGTGCAACCATCGGATGCTGTCCTTAGCCAGATGAACACGCCAACCATTCCAGCGCCACGTCGCATCACCTTCGAGAGCAAAGAGCTGATCTTAGGTGGTATTTCTTGGAATGATGTTGATTTTAGCGCTCGAAAAAATAAGCAAGCATGGCAAATGGAAGTCTCTAGTCAAGAGTTAGAAGGTGATGTCAATTACTTGCCTCCTTATGATTTGACTGTTTCATTGGATCGCCTGCATCTGTTTGTTCCTGAGTGGAGTGACAAGAAAAACCAAGACCAACTGCTACAGCGTAAGGCGCAAGAAGCACCGTTGATCTCTGAGTTGGATAGAAAGATCCATGATGCGATGCCGAATTTGACGCTGACCCTGAACGACTTTTGGCTGCAAGGGTATAAAGTTGGTAAGGTTGATGTTGAGATGACTAGGCAGGAAGATCGCATTGAGTGGAATAAGATTCAGGTTCGAAGCGGCGGAAATAAAGCGGATATCAGTGGCTGGTGGGAACTGCAAGGTGATAAGAGTCACTCATCGTTAACTCTTGATGTTGAAGGTGAAAACAACAGCGAGTTAATGGAACGCTTCGGTATTACTTCCGGGATTCAAAAAGCGCCCTTTGAGTTAGAAGGTCAATTGAATTGGGATGGTTCGCCTTGGGGGATCAAAATGGATACCCTTGATGGCAACGTTAAAACCCAATTTGGTAAAGGTATTATCTCGGATGTGAGTGGCGCAGCTCGATTACTGGGGCTGTTTAGCCTAGATTCGATTATCCGTAAGATGCAGCTCGACTTCTCGGACGTATTTGATAATGGCATGGCATTCAACAGCATCACAGGAACTGGCGAGATTCAAAATGGTATCTTTCTGACTAATGATCTGAATATGGATGCGGTCGCCGGTGAGATGAAAATAAAAGGGATCGCCAACCTCAATACACGCGAGGTCGATGCTGAAGTGAACTTCACCCCAGATATCACCTCCGGGATTCCAGTATTAACGGCTTTTGCGGTAACGCCTCAAACAGCGCTATACGTGTTAGCGGTGACTACGGTTATTTCTCCGGTTGTTGAAGTCTTTACCCAAGTTAATTATTCGGTGAAAGGGCCGTTGGATTCACCAACAGTGAGCGAGCTTTCTCGCAGTTCTGGAGAATTTCAGCTACCAGAAAAACTCAGAAAATTAGCCGAATAAGCCTTAAATTAGCCAAATAAACCTTAAATTAGCCGAAAAGACCTTAGTATCCTAATCAGCTAATATACGGTGAAATGCTGATTTCTGAATCATAATGAATGGAGGAGCGATACACATGGATTGTGTTGGGTTGATTCAAATGACATCAGGCCCTCGCCCTGACTTGAACTTTGATTATCTTGCTCAAGAAGTAGCAAAGTGCAAAGAGTTGGGGGCTAAGTGGGTTGTGTGCCCTGAAAACGCGTTAGTCTTTGGCAGTAAAGCCGACTATCACCAGTATGCTGAGCCTCTAAATGATGGCCCACTGCAAAAGAAAGTCTCTGAGCTAGCAAAGCTTTACCGAATTTGGATTGTTATTGGCAGTATGCCGATAAGCACAGCTAAAGGCGTGACTACCACAACCTTGGTGATTGATGATTTTGGTTGTCTAGTGGCCCATTACGATAAGTTACACATGTTTGATGTGGATGTTGCTGATGCACATAAGTGCTATCGAGAATCGGATATTTTCACGCCCGGTGACCGAGTGGTAACAACGGAAACGCCTTTTGGTCGCTTAGGTTTGAGTATTTGTTATGATGTGCGCTTTCCGCACTTGTATTCAGAGTTACGCAAGCAAGGTGCACAAATCATAGTGGTACCGGCAGCTTTTACCGCAGTAACAGGGCAAGCTCACTGGGAAGCATTATTAAGATGCCGCGCGATCGAAACGCAATCGTGGATTATCGCGGTAGGGCAAGGCGGAAATCACCCTTGCCAAAGAGAAACATGGGGACACTCAATGGTGGTTGATCCATGGGGGCGAGTGGTTGCACAGCTAGACCAAGATCCTAAAAGTATGGTGGTTGAGATAGACACATCCAGTTGCGAATCAATCAGGCAAAATATGCCAATCGCGCAGCATTCTCGATTTACCAATCAATTTTAATTACAAATAAGAGCCATTTATGAGCATCAATCAAATTGAAGAAGCGCTACTGAACCCAACAGGGCTGACGGAGCAAAATATCGCAGATACATTGGCGAGCATTGCTACCCGCCAAATTGATTATGCTGATATTTACTTTCAGTCAAGCTGGCATGAATCTTTAGTGCTAGAAGACAGCATTATTAAAGACGGCTCTTTCAATATCGATTGTGGTCTTGGTGTACGAGCGGTATCTGGTGAAAAAACCGGTTTTGCTTACTCTGACCAAATCCAATTGGATGGCCTTAAACAGAGTGCAATCGCGGCTCGCGGTATCGCTAAGCAAGGGCAAAACGGTAAGGTACAAGCTTTCAAACGTAACTCTAACCAAGCTTACTATGATGCAGTTAACCCGCTAGCAAGCTGGGAAAAGCAGCAAAAGACAGAATTACTTAAAGCGCTTGATGCTTACATTCGCACTAAAGAACCGATGGTAACTGAAGTATCGGTGAGCCTAAGTGGTGTACATGAACAGATGCTCGTTGCGGCAACTGATGGTACTTTCGCTGGTGATATTCGCCCGTTGGTTCGTCTATCAATTAGCGTACTTGCACAGAAAGGCGATCGTCGTGAACGTGGCAGTGCCGGTGGCGGTGGTCGTTTTGGTTACGATTTCTTCTTAAGTGATGCTAACGGTTCTCAAGTTGCTTACCAATTCGCTGATGAAGCCATTCGCCAAGCATTAGTTAACCTTGAAGCGGTTGCTGCGCCTGCTGGTGCAATGCCTGTGGTTCTTGGTTCTGGTTGGCCGGGTGTTCTACTGCATGAAGCGGTAGGCCACGGTTTAGAAGGTGATTTCAACCGTAAAGAGTCTTCAGTATTTTCTGGCAAAATCGGCGAGCAAGTTACATCAAGCCTATGTACGATTGTTGATGACGGCACATTAACAGATCTACGCGGTTCATTGAACGTTGATGATGAGGGTGTTAATGGTCAGTACAATACGCTAATCGAAAACGGCATCCTAAAAGGTTACATGCAAGATAAGCTAAACGCTCGTCTAATGGGTGTAGCGCCGACAGGTAATGGTCGTCGTGAGTCTTACGCGCATCTTCCAATGCCACGTATGACGAATACATACATGCTGCCGGGCGAACACACACCGGAAGAGATCATTGCAACGGTTGAGAAAGGCATCTACGCACCGAACTTCGGTGGCGGTCAGGTTGATATCACATCAGGTAAGTTTGTGTTCTCAGCTTCTGAAGCGTACATGATTGAAAACGGTAAGATCACTCACCCAGTGAAGGGCGCGACGCTGATCGGTTCTGGTATCGAAGCAATGCAGCAGGTGTCTATGGTCGGTAATGACCTAAGCATTGACCGTGGTGTTGGTGTTTGTGGTAAGGCTGGTCAAAGTGTACCAGTGGGTGTTGGTCAACCAACATTGAAACTAGACTCGCTAACGGTTGGTGGTACTGAGTAATTCAGGTCAGCAGCACGAGTTAATTTCAAAATCTCTCGTCATAAAATAGATTGAAAGCGCCTCTATTGTGAGGCGCTTTTTGTTTATAGGTTACTGGTTCTGTGAGCGCGCAGAGTCTACATGTTCTCTTCCGCGAACTCAGCCAGTCGGCTACGCACCACACCATTGAGGTGGATGTTGGCACTGCCTTCGAAGTTTTTAAAACGCTCGACCATGTAGGTGAGCCCCGAGGTCACAGGAGTTAGGTAGGAAGAATCTATCTGCGCTAGGTTTCCTGAGCAGACGATCTTGGTCCCTTCACCACAACGGGTGATGATGGTTTTGATTTGTGAAGCGGTGAGGTTCTGACACTCATCCAAAAGCACAAACGCATTCTGAATTGAACGGCCACGCATAAAGTTAATCGATTTGAACTGGATGTTAGCTTTATCACAGATGTACTTCATTGAGCCTTCTGTGCAGTGATCGTTCTTGTGCAGCGCTTCCAGTGTATCGGTCACTGCAGCTAACCAAGGCAACATCTTCTCTTCCTCTGTACCCGGAAGAAACCCTATCGACTCACCTATATCTGGTGTGTTTCGGGTTACGATGATCTTATCGAATTGTTTACGCTCAATGGTTTGTTCAAGTGCAGCAGCCATGGCTAACAGCGTCTTACCACTACCCGCTGCACCAGTGAGAATCACCAGATCAATATCAGGGTCGAGCAGCGCATCAATCGCCATGCCCTGATAGACGTTTTTTGGTGTGATGTCCCATGCCCTGCGATTCATTAGCCTTTCACGACTGAGGTCTCTCAGGGTAATGCTTTCCGGCTCAATCTCCTCGACTCGAGCGGCAAAATCACTTTCTTCGTCAATCACATACTGGTTGAGGAAGGTTGGCTCGAACGGCGCTCTTGCTAAGGTGTGCAGCGTCTTTCCGCCTAGGCTTCTGCTCTCGACATTATCGATACCATCCCAAAATGAGCCTTCCAGTTGTTGGAAGCCTTTGGTGAGGTATTGGATATCATCAATCAGTTGGTCGGTTTGATAATCTTCAACAAAACGGACACCAGCGCCTTTTGCTCGCAAACGCATATTGATGTCTTTGGTGATGAGAACCACTTCGCGTGGTGCGCGTTTATTTTGAAGATAAAGGACAGCGTTGAGGATTCGGTTATCGCCCGCCTTGTCATCGGCAAAGGCTTTGATGCTTTCTTGAAGTTCGTAGTCAGCGAGTATTGAAATACTGCCAGATGCATTTATGTCTTTAGAAAAAGGGATGCCTTCCGATATTTGGTCTGGTGTGGCTTCCCTGAACAGGTCTTCGAGCGTTCGAATCGCAATTCTCGCATCTCGAGCAACGTCTCTTTTACTGTCTTTGATTCTGTCGAGTTCTTCTAGCACTGTCATGGGGATAACGACATCGTGCTCTTGGAAAGAAAATATTGCGAAAGGTTCGTGAAGTAGGATATTGGTGTCTAAAACAAATAGCTTCCGGTTGGTCTCGCCCATAGCATCTCCTTGCCGACGTGCGGCTTGCCTTGCATTCATTGAACGTAGATAAAGCTCATATAAAGATTAGTATCTGATTCTGGTGATAGTCAACTACTCACCTAAACTTCATCTAGAGGAACAGCGCCATATCGTTACGAGTAAATATCGCGTGTTCGTTTGAGAGCAGCAATCTGCTACCTATAGATTAACCATGAATTTTTGACAGTTTGATTGCACTGGCGAAAACAGAAAAAAAGCATGAAATCATCTCCTTTAGGCGTGACCTAAATCACAGCATAGAGTAAGATTAGCGACCTTTTTCTGCACCATTTTCTCGAGATATTTATTATTGAGAGCGCACTTAAAAAGTGGCTGCAAACTAGACATTTTTGGCTATATTTTTAGTTCAGGAGCGGATAACGTTCTTGTTTGAAACTGCAGTTAAGAAGACCAAATTCCAACTATAAGATTGAGGTAGTCGATTCATGACATTTGCTTTGGGGCAACGCTGGATAAGCGATACGGAGAGCGATTTAGGTTTAGGTACCGTTGTAGCAATGGATGCTCGAACAGTGACAGTAATGTTTGCCGCATCAGAAGAAAATCGTGTTTATGCACGTACTGATGCTCCCGTAACCCGAGTAACGTTTAATGTAGGCGATGTCATTGAATGCCAAGAAGGTTGGTCTCTGTCTGTCGAAGAAGTTATCGAAGACAAAGGGCTGTTAACCTACTTAGGTACTCGCGAAGATACCCAAGAAACAGAAGTGACTCTGCGTGAAATCTTCTTAAGTAACCAGATCCGCTTCAACAAGCCACAAGATAAGCTATACGCAGGTCAAATCGACCGTATGGATAACTTTGTGTTGCGTTACCGCGCGCTGAGCAACCAGTACCAACAACACAAGAGCCCTATGCGTGGCTTGTGTGGTATGCGTGCTGGCTTGATCCCTCACCAGTTATACATCGCTCATGAAGTGGGTCGTCGTCACGCTCCGCGCGTTTTACTGGCTGATGAAGTTGGCCTAGGTAAAACCATAGAAGCGGGCATGATCATCCACCAACAGGTGTTGTCTGGCCGTGCTGAACGTATTCTGATTGTGGTTCCTGAAACTCTACAACACCAGTGGTTAGTAGAGATGATGCGCCGTTTCAACCTGCACTTCTCTATCTTTGATGAAGAGCGTTGCATAGAATCTTTCGCAGAATCAGATAATCCATTCGATACACAGCAATACGTTCTGTGTTCTTTGGATTTCCTACGCAAGAGCCGTAAGCGCTACGAGCAAGCACTTGAAGGTGAGTGGGATTTGTTGGTTGTCGATGAAGCACACCACCTTGAGTGGAGCCAAGACAAACCGAGCCGCGAATACCAAGTGGTTGAAGGATTAGCTGAAAACACGTCTGGTGTATTGCTACTGACAGCGACCCCTGAACAGCTTGGTCGTGAGAGTCACTTTGCGCGTCTGCGTCTGCTTGATCCTGATCGTTTTTACGATTACGAAGCTTTCGTTGAAGAAGAAGACCAATACGCTCCTGTTGCTGATGCCGTAACGGCATTGTTCTCTGGCGTGAAGCTTGAAAATAGCGCGAAGAACCAGATCACAGAGCTTCTGTCTGAGCAAGATGTTGAGCCTCTATTCCGCGTGATTGAAGGCGATAGCAGCGAAGAAGAGCAAGCCTTAGCTCGCCAAGAACTGATTGATAACCTTATGGATCGCCATGGTACTGGCCGTGTTCTTTTCAGAAACACACGTGCTGCAATCAAAGGCTTCCCTAAGCGTAATGTAAACCTACTGCCGATGGATATTCCAACGCAGTACACAACCTCGATGCGTGTATCGGGCATGATCGGTGGCAAGATGGCACCAGAAGCTCGTGCAATGAAGATGCTGTACCCAGAAGAGATCTTCCAAGAATTTGAAGGTGAAGACTCAAGCTGGTGGCAGTTCGATTCACGTGTGAACTGGTTGATTGAAAAGATTCAAGACAAGCGCAGCGAGAAGATCCTAGTGATCGCGTCGCGTGCGAGTACTGCTTTGCAATTAGAGCAAGCACTGCGTGAGCGTGAAGGCGTGCGTGCAACGGTATTCCACGAAGGCATGTCGATTCTAGAGCGTGATAAAGCTGCGGCTTACTTTGCTCAAGAAGAGGGCGGTGCTCAGGTGCTTATCTGTAGCGAAATCGGCTCTGAAGGTCGTAACTTCCAGTTTGCTAACCAATTAGTGATGTTTGATCTACCGTTCAACCCAGACTTGCTTGAGCAACGTATTGGTCGTTTGGACCGTATCGGACAGCTGCGTGATATCGACATTCATGTTCCTTACCTAAAAGGCACATCGCAAGCGATTCTAGCGCGTTGGTTCGATGAAGGTCTGAATGCATTCGCAGAGACTTGTCCTACTGGTCGCACAGTTTACGATAAGTATTCTGATGTACTGATCGAAATGCTGGCTTCTGGTAAAACCGAGCAGCTTGATGAAGTCATTGAAGAATCAGCGAAGCTCAATCAAAGCCTGAAATCGGATCTAGAAAAAGGCCGAGATCGCCTACTAGAGATGCATTCAAATGGTGGTGATAAAGCCCATGAGATTGCAGAGAAAATTGCTTCTACCGATGGTGATACTAACCTAGTTTCTTTCGCTCTGAGCCTGTTTGATACCATTGGTCTGAACCAAGATGACAAGGGTGAAAATGCGTTAGTCGTGACACCTTCTGAACACATGATGGTGCCAAGCTACCCAGGCTTACCTTATGAAGGTGCAACGATTACGTTTGACCGTGAAACAGCGCTTTCTCGTGAAGACATGAACTTCATTAGCTGGGAACACCCAATGATTCAGGGCGGTATCGATCTGCTATTGAGTGAAGGTGTGGGTGCGTCTGCGGTATCTCTACTGAAGAACAAAGCGCTGCCAGTCGGTACGATTCTACTTGAGTTGGTTTACCTTGTTGATGCACAAGCGCCAAAGCGCAGCGGTATCAGCCAGTTCCTGCCTAAGACGCCGATTCGCTTGATGATGGATGGTCGTGGTAACGATTTATCTGCTCAGGTTGAATTCGATAGCTTTAACCGTCAACTAAGCCCGGTAAACCGTCATTTAGCGAGCAAGCTAGTGAACTCGGTACAAGGTGAGATTCACAAACTAATCGAAGCAGGTGAGACGCATGTACTGCCGAAGGTTGAAGAAGTTCGTCAACAAGCTCAGAAAGATATGCAAACTAACTTGAACGGTGAGTTAGAGCGTCTACAAGCGCTTAAAGCGGTTAACCCTAACATTCGTGATGAAGAGCTAGAGGTTATCGAAGCTCAAATCAACGAACTGACAGGTTACATCAGCAAGGCTCAGGTTCAGCTTGATTCGCTACGTTTGATTGTGGTTTCTCACAACTAGTTTTGAATTAGCGAAATGCTTTAACGAAATAAGGCCTTCATCACGAAGGCCTTATTTGTATCTGTAGTTTGGTTAAGAGCGTGGTTAACAGTTTGGCTAAGAATTTGGAGAGCAGATTACATCAACCATTTCCACCAAACGAACAGAGCTAAGAAGCCAAATAGGTAAATAAGGCCTGCCACAGACAACCATTTTAGCTTAGTGCCAATCGCCAGCGCTTCAGGAAGCTTAGTTTTGTTTACTAAGATGAAGTTAAGCAATGCGAAGAATGGCGTAGTCGCAAAGGCAAGCACCATCGCAAAATCAAGCATTGGCATCAGTGCTGCGCTGAAGAACATCACAATTGCGAGTGCCGCGAGAGAGACAATGATGATCCAGCCTTGCAGCATTTTTGGGCTCGATTCTTTTTTCAATAACAGGCGCTGTGATTCGGCAAGCACGCGTGAGTAACCATCGATAACGGTAATGGTACTGCCAAAGATACAGAAGAAGGCGATAAGAGCGATCAGTGGGCGAGACCATTCACCAATCGTGGAAGCGTAGATGCCGACCAATTGATGGGTGAAGCCAACACCAGAGCGAGACAATTCAACGCCTGTTCCATGAAGTACTAGTGTACCTAAAGCAACGAATACCAAAGCAAGCAGTGCCGTACCAATGTAGCCTACGTTGAAATCGAACAGTGCAGATTGAGCGGTCACTTCTTGTTTCTCTTTTTGGCTTTTTAGCCACATAGAGGTGATGCTTGATATCTCGATAGGCGCGGGCATCCAACCCATAGTGACAACGATAAAGCCAATAGCTGCCAATGACCAAGGTGATGGTGGAACAAAAGCCGCATCAGGTTCAACTGGAGAGCCGATAGCAATAGCGACTGCAGCCAAGGTTGTGATGGTCAGGATCGCCATGATCGCTTTAGACAGTGTATCGAGCGCGCGATAATGGCCAGCGAATAGAATGATCAAGCACGTAGCTAAAACGATCATGCACAATGTGCTGGTGGCCAAATCAAAAGGAATAAAGTAACTCAGTAAGCTTGCACTGAATAGCAGTAAGGCTGCGGTATTTACCACGGCGGAAATGGCACTTAGTATCGAAAAGATAACAAGGTAAGGTCGACCGAGGTTAGAATATCCTTCCACCAAGCTTTGCCCAGTACCAAGGGTATATTGGATGCCGGCTCTAAAGAATGGGTACTTAAATACGTTAACTAAAAGAATCAGTGCGGCTAGTTGCCATCCATAAATAGCGCCAGCTTTCGTTGAAGCGACTAAGTGAGATCCACCGACCGCAGCTGCGGCCATCATGATTCCTGGGCCAAAAGATTTAATCAGGCTTGAAAGTGGTGTGGAGGTTGGTGTTGAGGTGGTTTTAGCCGTACTTTCCATCGTTTTTCCTTTGAGGCTTAGTTCTTATTTTCCGTTACCTTATCAATACCATGTTTCGTGATTTCGTCAACTTTTATGTACAAAAGTGTTTAAAATTGTATTTTTTAATAAACGAATCGACCATGAGTTATTTATTAACCAGTAATTAAGAGGCTCTAATGGCGTTAGAACAGTACACACCACCACGTGAACCGTGGACTGATATTATCTATCAAGATGATGATATTCTTGTGGTGAACAAGCCAGCAGGCCTGCTTTCGGTGCCGGGGAGACTGCCGGAGCACTACGACAGTATGTGGAGTCGGTTGGTTGTCGAATTTCCGGAGATTCAAGTTGTGCATCGGTTGGATATGTCTACATCAGGCTTGATGCTATTGGCTAAGCATAAACAGGCTGAGCGGCATTTGAAGAAGCAATTTCAATATCGACTGACACACAAACTTTATTACGCACGAGTGTGGGGTTCAATGGAAGACAAGGCAGGTTTGATTGACCTTCCTCTTATTTGCGATTGGACGAATCGTCCTAGACAGAAAGTGTGTTTCGACGAGGGTAAACCATCTCAGACTCGCTATGTGGTTGAGCAACAAGAGGCTCAAACGACCTTATTGATGCTACTGCCTATCACCGGCCGCTCTCATCAGTTGCGTGTGCATTGTATGGAAATAGGGAATCCAATTGTGGGCGACGAGTTTTACGCAACGCCTGAAGCTTTTGAGTATAGCGATCGGCTAGCTTTACATGCGTGTGAACTGAGCTTCTATCATCCAGCGAACAACCAACTGTTCAAAGCCTTTGTCCCTTGTGATTTTTACCCTCAAGCATCGCCACAAATCGAGCAGCACTTTGAAATTGCGCCAGAGCTTCCAGACTACAGTAAGCTAAAAGCTTAGAATGGTGCCATCAATACCAATGCAAGGACGTACAATGCCGAAGTTGAAAGTGGTCTTTCTCGACAGAGCTACCATCCCATCTCAAATACATTTAAAACCCCTTAGCTTTGAGCATCAGTGGGTGGAGTATGACTTCACTTCGCCAGAACAAGTGTCTGAACGAATAGAAGGCGCTGATGTGGTTATTACCAACAAGGTCGTGCTTAACGAATCGAATTTGGCTCAAGCACAACAACTTAAGCTAATAGCTGTTTCAGCAACGGGTGTGAACAATGTCGATGTTGGCTACTGCAAGAGTAACAACATAGCGGTGACAAACGTGCAAGGCTACGCGACTCAATCGGTACCTGAACATGTTATCGCGATGCTATTTACGCTAAAGCGAAGCCTCGTTGGTTATCATCAAGATATCGAGACAGGCGAGTGGCAAAAGGACAAACAATTCTGTTTCTTTACTCATCCGATTCAAGATGTTGCAGGCAGTACATTGGGCTTAATAGGGAGTGGTAGCTTAGGGCAAGCGACCGCGATATTAGCAAAAGCGATTGGTATGAATGTCATCTTTACTGAGCGTAAAGGGGCAGATTCTTGTCGAGAAGGGTATCTACCTTTTGATACGGTGTTACAGCAAGCGGATGCGATCAGCTTACATTGTCCATTAACTGAAGCGACTCGAAATCTGATTTCAGAGCGAGAGCTAACCATGATGAAATCAAGTGCGGTATTAATTAATGCTGGCCGTGGTGGACTTGTCGATGAGCAGGCCTTAGTTGAAGCTTTGAAAAGTAATGAGATTGCAGGTGCGGGCATGGATGTGTTTACACAAGAACCTGCAGATAATTCGAATCCACTATTGGCTAACAGCCACTTACCTAATTTACTGCTGACACCACATGTGGCGTGGGGCAGCGACAGTTCAATTCAAAAACTGTCTGATATCTTAATCGATAATATTGATGGGTTTGTTGCAGGTAATCCGCAGAACTTAGTGAGTTGATTGAAGAATTGAATGGTGCAAGCACAAAATAAAAAAGGTTGGCTTTTAGGCCAACCTTTTTAGATTTAGATCTTTGTGTCGATTAAGTGATTTAGCCTTGCGGCTTAACTACCAATACATTGATTGGTGAGTTCTGAACCACTTTGCTTGCAACAGAACCCAGTACAACCTTGTCGATTTTTGAACGCTTATGACTAGGCATCACGATAAGATCTGCCCCTAGTTTCTCTGCGCAATCAAGAATCGTTGTGTAGGTCTTGCCTTCGGCAACGTGAACTTTATAGATCACATCATCGTCGATATGCTTATCAGCAAATTCTTTCAGCTGATTTTTAACATCAAGCTTCATTTGGTTTGCTGCATCTTTCGGGAAGTAAGACGCTACCATCGACATGTGGATGCCCGGTAATACGTTCAGAATGTGGATCTCAGCATTACTGTGTTTCGCGTGCCATACCGCTAACTCGACCGCTTTATCAGAAAAGCCTTTGTCGTTCAGATCAACGGGAACAAGGATTTGTCTATACATGTATTCGTCTCTTTTTGAGCAGCGCCGAGTACATACCAAGCGCTGTAATTATCTTTTCCATGTAGTAAAAAAGCCAAATAGAGTAGAGCGCTATTTGGCTCTATCCATTACGCGCTAATCTCATCCTTACGAGCACGCCTTCTTTGGTTCATCGCTAAACCAATCAAAATTAATAGGGCAGGTAAGAATACCCACTCTTTCATTGGTCGTTCTGCATCTTGGATAACGGATTTAATTTCCCAATCAAAGTCAATGCCAGCGGCTTCAGCAGGGCTACCAAACTCAACCATATCAACAATCATCTTGTCGTCAGCTTGGGTCAGCATTAGGCCCATTGAAGCAATGCGGTCTTCACTTGTTGTCGCAGAATCTTCAAACGGAAGGCGAACTGTTTTCTCAGAATAGTTACCTTCTAAGTTTTCGCCACCGACTCTCAATTCAAGTGATTGTCCCACAGATAGATTTTCTGTGATTTGAGCGATCTCAACTCCAGGTGAAAGAACTTTCTCTGGATAAATCATATCCCACCAGAAGCCAGGGCGGAAGAAAGAGAAGGTCAGAACGATAAGCAGTATAGTTTCCCACCACTTGTTCTTAGTGAACCACCAACCTTGTGTCGCTGCTGCAAAGATAAGTACCGCAGTAACCGAAGAGAAAATCGTCAGTGCTAAGTGCCACCAAGAATCAATGCCCATCAACAGTAGTTGGGTGTTGAAGATGAACATGAACGGCAATATCGCGGTCCGGATATCGTAGGTAAAACCTTGAATACCGGTACGAATCGGGTCTGATTTAGCAATCGCAGCGGCCGCAAATGCAGCCAAACCTACCGGAGGTGTATCGTCCGCAAGAATACCGAAGTAGAATACGAATAAGTGAACCGCAATCAGTGGAATGATCAAGCCGTGCGCTGCACCTAAGGTAACAATTACTGGTGCCATCAATGTTGATACAACGATGTAGTTCGCCGTTGTTGGCAAGCCCATACCTAAGATCAAGCTGATTACCGCAGTGAATAACAACATTAGAATGATGCTACCGCCTGAGATGAACTCAACAAAATCGGTCATTACAAGGCCGATACCTGTCAGTGTTACCACGCCTACAACCGTACCTGCTGCAGCTGTCGCTACACCGATACCGATCATGTTACGTGCGCCTGAAACTAAGCTCTCTGCTAGGTCAACGAAACCTGCTTTAGTTTGCTCTGCAAGATCGTCTGATTTGTTCATCAGAGTCATCAAAGGACGCTGAGTGATCAGAATGAAGATCATGAACACAGTTGCCCAGAATGCCGACAGACCTGGAGAGAAACGTTCAACCGTTAAACACCAAACTAGAACTACGATAGGCAGTAGGAAGTGAAGGCCAGACTTAATCGTTGGGCCTGGATCAGGTACTTCTGTTAGGTTCTCGTCGATTTCCATGCCACCTTCAGCTGCGTATTTAGCAGAAACACGAACCAGAGCGACATAAGAGACTAATAGAGCAACAGTCACAATTGGTGTGGCTGCAGCGCCAAAGACATCTTTTGTCCAGCCGACACCGTAGTAAACCGCAGCACTGATGACACATAGGCCTAAGATAGTACCAGTGAAAGAGAGTAGGCTTTGCACTATAGTTGGTGTGTGACGACGAGGTAAGCCCGTCATACCTGCTTTACATGCCTCTAAGTGAACAATGTAAATCAGGGCGATGTAAGAGATCAGAGCGGGCAGCAGTGCTGCTTTGATTACTTCTACGTAAGAGATGCCCACGTACTCAACCATCAAGAATGCTGCTGCACCCATGATCGGTGGTGTTAATTGACCATTGGTTGAAGCTGCGACTTCTACTGCACCCGCTTTTGTTCCCGGGAAACCAACACGCTTCATTAGCGGGATAGTAAAGGTACCTGTGGTAACTACGTTAGCAATCGAAGAACCTGATACCAGACCAGATAAACCAGATGCTACAACGGCTGCTTTCGCTGGGCCGCCCTTCATGTGGCCAAGCAGAGAGAATGCCACTTTGATGAAGTAAGCACCTGCACCCGCGCGCTCTAGCATTGCACCAAACAGTACGAACAAGAATACGAATGACGTTGATACGCCAAGAGCAACACCGAACACACCTTCTGTTGTTAACCACAGATGCGACATTGCCTTGTTCAGGCTCGCACCTTTGTGGGCGATAACGTCTGGCATGTGTGGACCGCCAAAGGTGTAAAGTAGGAAGACTGCTGCCACAACCATAAGAGGTGGACCTAAAGCGCGTCGTGTTGCCTCAAGCAGCAGAACCATACCGAATACGGCCGCAACAATATCGAATGTTGTTGGTGCACCCGAGCGTTCAGCGAGTTGAGTATAGAAAATATAGATATAAGAAGCTGAAAAGCTACCTACAAGCGCTAATATCCAGTCGACGGCTGGGATGCGATCCCTAGGCGAATTCTTCATGGCTGGATAAGCGGTAAAGGCTAGGAAAATAGCAAACGTAAGGTGAATTGCTCGAGCTTCAGTGTCGTTTAAAATTGCGAAGTTAAAAATGAATGGCAGCGGAGATGCATACCAAAGTTGGAACAGTGACCAACATAGAGGCACAAACCATAAAATACGGCCTTGGATACCACGAGGGCTACGCGCACCAGTATCTGATTGTGCCACCATTTCTTGCACATCTGGAGACGGTGATGTTGTCTGCGTCATGTACTTTATCCTTATTATTGATGGTCTGCCTTTTGTTACGAACAACTAAACGTGATTTCTTTCCTATCTAGTGTAGTGAATGGATAGAGAAATGCGTTCTTTGTTCGTCTTTGTCTTAGGCTTGATACGAAGGTAAGTCCTCCAAATTGGAGAAACTTAAAGGGTTGTTCTTTTCACTTAAATTATTTTTATAAAACGTGAAAAGCCAATAAGGAGGACTGGCCTCCTTATTGGTTTAGTAGGCTTAAAGTAGAGTTACTTTAGAAGGCCTACTTCTTTGTAGTACTTTGCTGCACCTGGGTGAAGAGGGATAGAGATACCCGCTTTAACCATGTCTTCTTTTTTCAGGTTAGCAAATGCTGGGTGCAGACGTTTGAATGTTGCGAAGTTTTCAAATACTGCTTTAGCAACGTTGTATGCAACTTCATCCGAAACGTCTGAAGTTGTTACCATAGTAGCAGCAACACCGAAGCTATTTACGTCAGCATCTGTACCGCGGTACATACCAGCAGGTACTGTGCTGTATGCGTAATATGGGTTTTCAGCTACGATCTTGTCGATCTGTGGACCTGTTGCAGAAACCAGTTTTGCATCACAAGACGTTGTCGCTTCTTTAATTGATCCGTTCGGGTGACCAACCATGTAGATGAATGCATCAATCTTGTTATCACAAAGTGCTTGTGAACGCTCAGAACCTTTCAGTTCAGAAGCAAGCTTGAAGCTATCGTTAGTCCAGCCCATAGAGTCCATTACAACACCCATCGTTGCACGGTCGCCAGAACCAGGGTTACCAATGTTGACACGCTTACCTGCTAGGTCTGAAACATTGTTAATACCTGCATCGGTGCGAGCGATGATGTTGAACGGTTCTGTATGTAGAGAGAACATCGCACGAAGTTTCTTGTATTCGCCTTGGTCTTTGAACTTACTTGTACCGTTGTAGCCGTGGTATTGCCAGTCCGATTGAACAACACCGAAATCTAGTTCACCAGCACGGATGGTATTAACGTTGTAGATTGAACCGCCAGTAGACTCGACAGAACAACGAATGTTGTGGTCTTTACGGCCTTTGTTCACTAGCTTACAAATCGCACCACCAGTCGGGTAATAAACACCCGTTACTGAACCAGTACCAATTGTGATGAACTCTTGAGCGTTAACTGCGCCAGCGCCCATTACAGCAGCTGCAATAGCCCCAACTTTAATCAGTTTGGTAAATGCCATGAATTTCCCTTCCTTTATTCATTATTAACCCTGAAACAAGTGTAGTCGTTTCTGGAGTTTCCTATTTGGAAACGGCACCTTTTTCAATCCATGTGATGAAAAAGTGGCTGAATAATATCAAAAATTGGCAGAAAATTACTCAAATGTTAAAAGATATAGCGAAAAAATCTAACAAATGACGGTTGGATCTCGTGTTTGATTTGCTATTGAGTTTTTTAAAATCAATGAGTTAGTGATTTTTGGGAGAGGCGGGATAGATATCTTAGGATGTGATTTGGATCACGAACTAAATAGGTGTTTGTGATCCAATAGTAATGGCTGATAGTTATGAAACTGTGAGCAATTATCCTGCGTATTCAAACAGTTCGCATACAGAATCGAACAGTTGCTTAGTGGTAACTGATAAGGTTGGAGTAATGAAGATAGTATCATCTCCAGCAACTACCCCCAGTATGCCTTCTGACTTACCTAATGAATCTAATAAGCGAGCAATAAGCTGCGCGGCACCAGGGCCAGTGTGTATCACAACCAATGCATTGTTGTGGTCAATATCTAACACTAACTCTCTTAAAGAGCTCGAAACCGTCGGAACACCAAGTTCAGCAGGAAGACAGTAAACCATCTCCATTTTTGCATTGCGTGTTCGCACGGCGCCAAACTTAGTTAACATACGCGAAACTTTAGATTGGTTGATACTTTCAAAGCCTTCATGCTTCAGGGCATCGACAATCTCGCCTTGCGAACCAAAACGTTCTTCTTTTAGTAGTGATTTAAAAGCTCGAACTAAGTTGTCTTGTTTTTCTGTATTGCGCATATGTCATTCTTATTCATTAACAAAGATGTTTGCATATTCTCGCATACATATTCAGTTCTCGCCAAAATATCACGGTAATTTGTTAGTCATATCACTGTAAAAATTTAATAGGATAATGTGTTATTTAAGACGAGTTGTTTTGTCATTTCAAATGATTATCGCCATAATGCGAACTTGCTGTGTAGCACGGTTTTATTGACTTGCGCGAAGTCGCAAAGCTAGCGTTAATTGATTGTAATCACTTTGTGATTAATATAGTTTTTTAACTTAAATTTAGCTCAAGAATTACCCTACAAAGAATCTATAAGAGAAAGCTCTCAAGGAGAATAACAATGAAAGTAGCTGTTATTGGTGCCGCTGGTGGCATCGGTCAAGCCCTAGCCCTACTACTAAAGAACCGCCTGCCTGCTGGTTCAGATCTTGCACTTTACGACATCGCTCCGGTAACCCCGGGGGTTGCTGCCGATCTGAGCCATATCCCAACGCCTGTTTCGATCAAAGGTTACGCGGGTGAAGATCCAACTCCAGCACTTGAAGGTGCGGATGTTGTGCTTATTTCTGCGGGTGTTGCTCGTAAACCTGGTATGGATCGTGCGGATCTTTTCAATGTGAACGCTGGCATTGTTAAGTCTCTAGCTGAAAAAATTGCCGTTACTTGTCCTACTGCTTGTGTTGGTATCATTACTAACCCAGTAAATACAACAGTGCCAATCGCTGCTGAAGTACTTAAGAAAGCAGGCGTTTACGACAAGCGTCGTTTATTCGGTATTACTACTCTTGATGTCATTCGTTCTGAAACGTTCGTTGCTGAGCTGAAAGATAAAGATCCAGGCGACATTCGTGTTCCTGTTATCGGTGGTCACTCAGGTGTAACGATCCTTCCTCTGCTTTCTCAAGTTGAAGGTGTTGAGTTTACTGACGAAGAAATCGCAGCGCTAACAACTCGCATCCAAAACGCGGGTACTGAAGTAGTAGAAGCTAAAGCGGGTGGCGGTAGTGCGACTCTATCTATGGGTCAAGCGGCTTGTCGCTTCGGTCTTGCTCTAGTGAAAGCACTTCAAGGCGAAGAGAACGTGATTGAGTGTGCCTACGTTGAAGGTGAAGGCGAGCACGCACCATTCTTCGCACAACCAGTTAAACTTGGCAAAGAAGGCGCTGAAGCGATTCTTAGCTACGGTGAACTGAGCGATTTCGAACGCAATGCACTAGACAGCATGCTAGAAACGCTAAATGGCGATATTGAGATTGGTGTTGAATTCGCTAAATAAGCGATAGATAACTGAACTCTGCTAAAACGACAGTTAACGAAAGCCGATCATTGCGATCGGCTTTTTTGATCCTTGTATTCAACCCACTCGTAATCTTTTTCTAATCTCGAAGAATTAGAGTATCGAATTATGGCTAGAGTCCAAAAGGGAATGAATGTTAACTATCTAGGTCGCTTGGGCAAGATATTGGTTATCGATGAGCAAGAGCAGTTCGCGTTGTTTGAGTCTTACAATAGTCATAAGCAATATGCAGTTCCGTTGGAAGAACTTGAAGAGATCGAAGCGCAACTACCTCTATCGTTAGAATCGAGTCGTTATTGAGACCCAGTGTATTATTTAGCAGGATCAAAAAAAGAGCCAACAGGCTCTTTTTTATTATATAGCTGTCTATTTACTTGCTACGTTTTACTGCAAGGTGAGCTAGCGTAGTTAAAGCTTGCTTATATTCTGAATTAGGAAGAATAGAAAGCTCAGCAATGGCTTTATCAGCTTCTTCGTAGGCTTTATTGGTCGTGTACTCTAACGAGCCAGTCTCTTTCATGACAGACATAATGTCGTCGAGACGTTCCATACCATTAGCTTTTTCAATCGCTTCACGAATCATGCTTGCTTGGTCTGGGGAACCATTGCGCATTGCGTAAAGCAACGGTAACGTCGGTTTGCCTTCTGCTAGGTCATCACCAACATTTTTACCCATCTCTTTACCATCAGCGGTGTAGTCCATCACATCATCAATAAGCTGGAATGCTGTTCCTAGGTACTTACCGTAGTTTTGCATCGCCGTTTCGATCTCAGGTGTAGACTCTGTAAGAATTGCGCCGATTTGGGTTGCGGCTTCAAACAAACGAGCGGTCTTTGAATAGATCACCTGCATGTAGCTTTCTTCTGTGGTGTCTGGGTTGTTACAGTTCATCAATTGTTGAACTTCACCCTCGGCAATCACATTTACTGATTCGCTCATTAGCTCAAGGATCCTTAAAGATCCAAGCGTCGTCATCATCTGGAATGAGCGGGTGTAAATAAAATCACCAACCAAAACGCTAGCTGCATTACCAAAAGCCGCATTCGCTGTAGCTTTGCCACGTCGCATGTCTGATTCGTCGACAACATCGTCATGAAGCAGTGTTGCTGTGTGGATAAACTCAATAAAAGCGGCTGAGGTGATGTGAGCTTCACCTTGGTAACCAAGTGCACGAGCTGATAAAAGAGCAAGCAAAGGGCGTAGGCGTTTGCCACCACCGCTAACGATATAAAAACCAAGCTGGTTGATTAAACTTACGTCAGAATTAAGTTGGGCTTGAATTGTTTCATTCACTTTTGCCATATCATTGGCAGTAAGCGTTTGGATAGCTTTAAAATCCATTGTTCATCCGGCTGAAGTTAGACCCTGTAAGGCTTATACGTTGTATTTAATTGTTGAATAATACACTAAAAAACGTTGATTAATACATCACTTAAAGGCATCATTGCCGCACTTTTCTTTGGCGAACATGTTTTCGCCAATATTTTAAAAATATGGCTTGTCATAGCGGCATGATTCCCGTAGAATCTGCGCCCTATTGATTAGTTTAGCGCACACCCGAGTTGTAGAATTAACAACCATAGGCTGTGCGGAAAAAGCGGAGTAAAATATGTACGCTGTTTTCCAATCTGGTGGCAAACAACACCGAGTAAGCGAAGGTCAAACACTTCGTTTAGAGAAATTAGACGTTGAAACTGGTGCAACTGTAGAATTTGATAAAGTTCTTCTTGTTGCTAACGGCGAAGAAATCGCTGTTGGTGCACCTCTTGTTGAAGGTGGCAAGGTTACTGCAGAAGTAGTACAACACGGTCGTGGCGATAAAGTAAAAATCGTTAAGTTCCGTCGTCGTAAGCACTCGCGTAAGCAAGCTGGTCACCGTCAGTGGTTCACAGAAGTGAAAATCACTGGCATTAACGCTTAAGTATTAGGAGAGTTTAACAATGGCACATAAAAAAGCTGGCGGTTCTACTAATAACGGCCGCGATTCAGAAAGCAAACGTCTTGGTGTTAAGCGTTTTGGTGGTGAATCTGTTCTTGCAGGTAACATCATCGTTCGTCAACGTGGTACTAAGTTCCACGCTGGCACAAACGTTGGCATCGGTAAAGACCATACTCTTTTCGCTCTTACTGAAGGTAAAGTGAAATTTGCAGTAAAAGGTCCTAAAAACCGTAAGTTTGTAAGCATCGAAGCTGAGTAATTTAATCTTTTATTAGATTATTTATACTAGCTTTCAAGCTGAATTCAAAAGCCCTGCCGATTCGGCAGGGTTTTTTATTTATAGCGAGAATAAAAAAGTAGACGCTCTGGCTTTAGTTTGAGAAGCAGTTTGGTTTTTCATAAACAGTTTAGTTTTAAGAAGCCGTTTGTTTTTAAGAAGCAGAAAGCAAAGAACCTCTCCTTATTTGTTCCTTGGTTGCAGATCGATCTAGATCTTAGGTGATCGATCTAAACACGGATCTGCTAGAATTTATATCACTCCTTGATGAGTGGTAACGCAACGTAAGTGCGGAGTTAAAAAATGAAATTCGTTGATGAAGCATCAGTAAAAATAGAAGCCGGTGATGGCGGTAATGGTACAGTAAGCTTTTGGCGCGAAAAATTCGTCGCTAAAGGTGGTCCTGACGGCGGTGATGGCGGTGATGGCGGTGATGTTTACATCCAAGCGGATGAAAACTTAAACACACTGATCGACTACCGTTTCCAACGTTTTTACAATGCAGAGCGTGGCGAAAATGGCCGCGGTGGTAACTGTACTGGTAAACGTGGTAAAGATATGACCATGAAAGTACCTGTAGGTACTCGTGCTGTTGATATCCACACTAATGAAATCGTTGCTGAAGTTGCTGAACATGGCAAAAAAGTCATGGTTGGTAAAGGTGGTTGGCACGGTCTTGGTAACACGCGTTTTAAGTCGTCGGTTAACCGTGCTCCTCGTCAAAAGACAATGGGTACTAAAGGTGAAGTTCGCGAACTGCGTTTAGAGCTTCTTCTATTAGCGGATGTTGGTATGCTTGGCTTGCCAAACGCTGGTAAATCTACTTTTATTCGCTCAGTATCTGCTGCGAAACCAAAAGTGGCTGATTACCCGTTTACCACGCTAATCCCTAGCTTAGGTGTGGTAAGTGTTGTCCCTGAGAAGAGTTTCGTCGTTGCCGATATCCCTGGCTTGATCGAAGGCGCAGCTGATGGCGCTGGTCTTGGTATTCGTTTCTTGAAGCACCTTGAGCGTTGTCGCGTTCTTCTGCATATGATCGATATTTTGCCGATCGATGGTTCTGATCCTATTCAGAATGCACTGACGATCATTGACGAGCTTGAGCAATACAGCGAAAAAGTGGCACAGAAACCTCGTTGGTTAGTGTTCAATAAAGTTGACCTAATGCCTGAAGAAGAAGCTGACGAAAAGATTCAAGAAATCGTCGAAGCTTTAGGTTGGGAAGGCGAGTACTTCAAGATCTCTGCTGTAAACAAGATCGGTACCAAAGATCTTTGCTTTAAACTGGGTGAGTTCATGGAGAACCTACCTCGTGAAGTTGAAGCAATTGAAGAAGAAGAAAAAGTTAACTTTATGTGGGATGACTACCATAAAGATGCGATGGCCGGTAAGAATGTCGTGACTGAAGATGACGACGACTGGGATGATTGGGATGACGAAGAAGATGACGGTCATGTTATCTATGTTCGTGATTAATAATCCTCGTAGTTTCTTATAAGCACTTTGGTCGCTTTTTCTAAGATACGCTGATAGTTTTATTAAACCGCAATGAAAATTGCGGTTTTTTTGTATCTAAATCATGACGTCTTGCTGTTTTTTATGCAAAATTTATCTTTAGATAATTAACGCCTATGGGAAGGAAATCATGGCATCAAAGCAAAGAGCGATCTCAAGGTTAGTCGCTCAATCAGGACAAATGTTATTAGCTCATGGCGCCGAGAGCACATTGGTCGGTGACATTATGCGCCGTATCGGTATTGCTTGTGGGGTGAATGAAGTTGAAGTTGCACTGTCAGCCAATGCGTTGGTTGTGACAACGGTAATGGATGATCATTGCATAACGACGACTCGAAGTTGTGCTGATCGTGGCATTAATATGCAGGTTATCACCGAGATTCAACGCGTGTGTATCATGATGGAGAAAGGGATTCTTGATTATGATTTAGCTTATAAGAAGATCCAAGGGATCAGTCCCGAACGCTACAACCGTTGGTTAGTTGTCGTAATGATAGGGCTATCGTGTGCTTCTTTTAGCCGTCTTGCTGGCGGAGATTGGCATGTCTTTATGATGACGTTTATAGCTTCGGCTTGCGGTATGATCGTGAGACAAGAGATTGGTCATCGCCATTTCAATCCGTTATTAAATTTCGCTATTACCGCTTTTGTCACCACCACCATTTCAGCTCAGGCAGTGCTCTACAATATTGGTGGTCAACCCACTATCGTGATGGCTTCGTCAGTATTGATGCTAGTGCCCGGTTTTCCTTTGATTAACTCCGTAGCAGATATGCTTAAAGGCCACATTAATATGGGTCTCGCACGCTTCACCATGGCCAGTTTATTAACGTTGGCTACAAGCTTAGGTATTGTCGCAGCGATGAGCCTATCTGACGTATGGGGGTGGGTGAACTAATGACTATTTTTGAACTTTTTGTTGGGTTACTCAACGACATGTTTTTTGCTGCGATTCCTGCGGTTGGTTTTGCATTGGTGTTTAACGTCCCGCAACGAGCGTTGATCTATTGTGCTCTCGGAGGATCCATTGGCCACGGTAGCCGTTACTTAATGATGCATTTCGGCATTCCCATTGAATGGGCGACGTTCTTTGCTGCTACATTGGTCGGCATGATAGGGGTGCATTGGTCGCATAAATTGTTAGCACACCCGAAAGTATTTACGGTTGCAGCCTTGATTCCGATGGTCCCTGGCGTGTTTGCCTTTAAGGCGATGATTGCCATGGTTGAGATTAACCGAGCAGGATACAACCCAGAACTATTGGCATTGTTGATGGAGAACTTTTTGAAATCGATGTTCATTATCGCAGGGCTTGCGGTTGGCTTAGCAGTGCCTGGGCTGTTATTCTACCGTCGTAGACCTATCGTCTAGCTTCAACTTCATTTTCAAGTAAGGACAGGACTTTCGATTTATGATCATCAGCATGATAGCGGCAATGGCGAACAACCGTGTAATTGGTAAAGACAATCAGATGCCTTGGCATTTACCTGCAGATTTCGCATGGTTTAAACGTTCAACTATGGGTAAACCTGTCGTGATGGGACGTAAGACTTACGATTCAATTGGACGTCCTTTACCGGGGAGGCTGAACGTTGTAATCAGCCGCGACGAGAGTTTAGAAATCGGAGGCGTCACGACGGTAACTTCGATTGAAAAAGCACTAGAGCTGGTTAGTGATGTTGATGAAGTGATGATCATCGGTGGCGGTTCAATCTATGAAAGCTGCTTACCAAAAGCGAACAAGTTATACCTGACTTATATCGATTTTGATGTGGATGGTGATACTCAATTCCCAGACTGGGGAGAAGGTTGGAAGCAGAGCTTTAATGATACTTATCAGGCGGATGAGAAAAACAAGCACAATATGGAGTTTGTGGTTCTCGAGCGTTAACGGTGGTTATTAAGCGTTAGGCTCTGAAAATGCTTGCGTTACTGTGCCCAGCTAGCGCAAGCTTCTCGTATCTCGTATCTCGTATCTCGTATCTCGTATCTCGTATCTGATGTGACCCCATAAAAGTAGACACTTAATACAGAGCATTGAGTGTCATGAAAGTAAAATCACAAAGACAATATACAGACGAATTTAAACGAGAAGCTGTTCAGCGATCTCTCGATTCTTCTGATACCGTTAAGTCAGTAGCACTATCCTTAGGAATATCGCCGGTGCTACTTTCTAAATGGAGATGCCAAATGACATCGAAAAAGACTAACTCCCTCCCAATACCTAACCACGGCCCCGAAAAATCCGTTGCACAACTGGAGAAAGAGATCCGTCAATTGAAAAAGAAGCTTGAGATGGCAGAGGTGGAGAATGATTTCTTAAAGGAAGCGAAGGCTTTCTTCGACAGCCAAAAAGAATAAGGTTCGAGTATATCCTTAAGAAGGCCAGTGTGAAGCTTCCTGTTATACGACTATGCCAATGGTTGGGCGTTTCTAAAGCGGGTTATTACAAGTGGCTAACAAGGAAACCATCGAAGCGAGAGGCAGACAATGAGTCTTTAAGTCACTACTTGAGGAGAGAAAGCAAAGCTCAGTATTGTATTCCAGGTTATCGAAAGCTTTGGGAAGCAGCAGTCGCTAACGGCTTTATTTGTAATAAAAGCGAGTACAGAGGCTTCTGCAGAATATGGGCTACCGCTCTTGCGCGAGCAAGAAGCGATATGGACGAGCGCCAAGACAAAATACGCTTATACCTGCCTATAACATTCTTGCCCGTCAATTTAAGGTGGATAAACCCGATAGAGTTTGGGTGTCAGATATAACTCAGGTGCGCTGTACTGATGGTTGGCAATACCTGTGCGTCGTCTTAGATTTGTTTTCACGCAAAGTGATTGGTTGGTCGACAAGTCGCATTAATAACGCAAAGTTAGTGCTAAGAAGCCTGAATAAGGCTTGGGAAAAAAGGCAGCCCTTAGGTCACGAGCTTTTGTTTCACTCCGATCAAGGTATACAGTATCGAGCGTTGGAGACGCTCCGTTGGCACCGTAAACGAAAGATTAAAGTCAGCATGTCGAGAAAAGGAAACTGTTGGGATAACGCTTGTTCCGAAAGTTTCTTTGCGCAATATAAGAAAGAGTGGATGAACAACTTAGATCAGCTTTCACGACAAGAAATGACGATGCAGAGTCGAATTTATATCGATACCTATTATAATCCAGTAAGAAGACATGGGACTCTAGGTGGAATGAGTCCCATGGACTTTGAACTAATCAACTAAACCCCTGTGTCTACTTTTTAGGGGCCATATCATATCTCGTATCTCGTATCTCGTATCTCGTATCTCGTATCTCGTATCTCGTGTTTCTATAGCGCTTTTTGAGTGAAAAACTGTTTGTCTTCCCAGCGAAGTATCGTCAAGTCTCCCCCCCACACACACCCAGTATCAAGTCCAATTACATCTTTTCCGTTATAGCCTTCAAGCGCAGCCCAGTGTCCAAAAACAACGGTTTTATCGAGCTTTATGCGTTGCGGAAGGTCAAACCATGGCACTAGTGGTTCATCGGTAATTTCATTCGGTGGTAGCTTACATGCCATGTCGAGTCGGCCATCTTCAAAACAGAAGCGCATTCTTGTCAGGCTATTGATCGCATAGCGATAACGTTCGATGTCTTGCAACTCGTTGTTCCAGAGATCTGGCGTGTTGCTGTACATGTTCTCAATAAGCCACTGCCAACGGTCCGATTTCAGTAATGACGTTATCTCTCGATTCTCTGTACGTGCTTGTTCTAAGTCCCATTGAGGTGAGATGCCCGCATGTGTCATGACAAACTCAGGGTGTTCTTGCATCAAGGGTTGTTGTCTTAACCATTCCAGCAATTGGTCACGGTCTTCAGCATCAATAATTGGTTGAGTCTTGTCTTTTGGTTTGGCTGAAAAGAGGCCTAAGGAGACCGCAAGTAGATGTAAATCATGGTTACCTAATACAACCTTAGCTGCGTCACCTAGGCTACGAATAAAGCGTAGTGTCTCCAATGATTTAGGACCTCGAGCGACTAAGTCACCAGCGACCCATAAGGTATCTTGTTGTTTGTCAAAGTTGACGATTTCAAGCAGTAATTGAAGTTCGTCGAAGCACCCTTGGATGTCTCCGACAATATAATTCGACACAATAATTTCCTGTAGGTACAGATGTACGGCTAATTAAGAATATTAGGGATCGCGAGTCTAAATGGATCCACTTCAGTTATGAAGTCGATGCCTTTGTTATCTGTCATCACATAATGACCTTGCATAACACCCACAGGAGTTTCGATGACGGTACCACTGGTGTAAGTGTATTCGTCGTTGGCCTCAATTACGGGTTGTTGCCCAACCACGCCATCACCTTCTATGGTGAGTTGTTTGCCGTTGGAGTCGGTAATCAGCCAGCGGCGAGACATGAGTTGAACCGTTGTTTTACTGAGGTTTTTGATGGTAATAATGTAGGCGAAGACGTAGCGGTTCTTCGTTGGTTCAGATTGTTCCTCTATGTATTTAGAGTGAACCTGACATTTGATACAAGGCGTAGATATATCCATATTCGCACCTTTTGTTGTTGGTATACTTTAAAGTATTACATAAAAAACAGGCTCCTCACCGAAGTGTAGGAGCCTTTTAGAATTATTTGTCAGCGCTGTGAGTGTCGTACAACCAGTTTGCCATGTCGACAAACTGCTCGAGCGTTAAATTCTCAGGACGCATGCCTGGGTTAACACCCAACTCTTCAAGTACTTCCTTGTCGATTAGGCTCTTGTAGCAGTTACGAACCGTTTTACGACGCTGGTTAAAGCCTTCACGACATACACGATCTAGCCATTTCAGATCTTTTGCCGGGTAAGGTAGCACTTCGTATGGCTGCAGGCGTACTACTGCAGAATCTACTTTCGGTGGCGGAACGAAGGCCGTTGGTGGCACTTCTAGCACAGGCGTCACTTTACAGTAGTATTGAGCCATTACCGTAAGACGACCGTAAGCTTTAGTTCCTGGGCCAGCCGCTAATCGGTTAACGACTTCTTTTTGAAGCATGAAGTGCATGTCTTGCACGTCTTTATGGAATTCAAAAAGGTGGAACATCAATGGTGTCGAGATGTTGTATGGCAAGTTACCGAAAATACGTAGCTTGTTGTTTGGCTTAACAAGTTGTTCGAAATCGAACTTCATTGCATCGCCTTCATAGATCGTTAGCTTATCAGCCAGATCGGGATGGTTGCGAAGACGTTCAGCCAGGTCTCTATCCAATTCGATAACTGTAAATTTATCGACAAGCTTACCCACTGGCTCAGTAATTGCACCTAGACCAGGACCGATCTCTACCAAGTTTTGACCTGGTAGTGGGTTAATGCTCGATACGATGCCATCAATAATGTATGGATCGTTAAGGAAGTTTTGACCAAAACGTTTACGCGCTTTGTGCCCTAAGTGGACATCATTTCTCATTGCTTTTTCTCTACTAATTCAATGGCGTGCGTGAGCGCTGTTCTAAAGCTCCCTGTATCGGCTTGGCCTTTCCCTGCCAAGTCTAAGGCGGTACCGTGATCGACTGATGTGCGAATAAACGGTAAGCCAAGCGTGATGTTCACTGAGCGACCAAACCCTTTGTATTTCAATACTGGGAGTACTTGGTCGTGATACATACCTAAAACAGCATCTGCATCTTGCAAATATTTTTCATTAAAGATGGTGTCTGCTGGCAATGGGCCAACTAAATTAATACCATCTTTCTGGCGAATTTTTTCTAGCGTAGGGGTGATAGTTTCTATCTCTTCACGACCCAAACAACCATCTTCACCAGCATGTGGATTCAAACCACACACGTAGATAGTTGGTTTCTCAATCGCAAATTTTTCAACCAAGTCTTTATGCAGAATAGCAATGATTTGCTCTAATCTGTCTTCGGTCACTGCTTGAGATACATAAGCTAGCGGGATGTGCGTTGTTACTAGAGCAACACGCAGCCCTTCTGTTGCCAACATCATCACGACAAGTGGAGTATTGGACTTCTCTGCAAAGAACTCGGTATGGCCACTAAAAGCAACGCCAGCTCGGTTAATTACACCCTTGTGAACAGGGCCGGTGACAATAGCATCAAATTCATCATTCATACAGCCAATTGCTGCGGTTTCTAATGTATTTAATACGTAGTGGCCATTCGCTTCATTAAGTTGACCCGCGACGACGACTTCAGCGAGTGGAACATGTTTCACAACCAGTGTTCCAGAGCGTTGAGGTTGCTTAGGCGATGTTGAGTCGTAGTCCAACAGCTCAACCTCAATCCCTAACATTTCAGCTCGCTCTGCTAGTAGGGTTTTGTCCGCACAAACTACGAGCTGATGTGGCCAGCTTTCTTGAGATAGAGCCAGAGTTAAATCTGGTCCAATTCCCGCTGGTTCACCTGCCGTAATGACAAGGCGTTTAGTTGTCATCTTGGTCATCCTCAACCATTTCAACAAAAGCACTCGCTCTTACTTCTTGCAGCCAAGCGCCAGCTTCTTCGTTGAACTTACGGTTAAATAGAATTTGGTATGCTTTATTCTTTAAAGCTGAGTCTGTACGGTCTACTTCTCTGCGATCAAGTACTTCAACAATGTGCCAACCATGAACCGTTTTGAATGGTGCGCTGATTTTACCTTCAGGTAGCGTTTCTACTTGGTGTTTGAACTCTGGTACGTACAAGTCAGGTGTTTGGTAGCCTAACTCGCCGTCTTGAACAGCTGAACCTGGGTCTTGGCTGTATTGCTGTGCAAGATCACCAAAGCTCGCTTCACCTGCGTTTACACGACGAGTGATTTCTTCAAGCTGCTCTTTCGCACCGTCATCACTCAAGATAACCGTTGGCTTAATCAAAATATGACGTGCATTAACTTCGGTAACTGCAACGGTTTCCAAACCTTTTACGTCTTCAATTTTTAGAATATGGAAGCCAACACCACTTCGGAAAGGACCGATGATGCTGCCTTTATTCTGCATTTTGATTTGGTCTGCAAAAATCGTAGGCATCTCTTCTTTACGCATCCAACCCCAATCACCACCTTGTAACGCTTTAGGGCCTTTAGAGTAAGTATATGCCATGGTGCTAAAGTCTTTGCCGTTGTTTAGCTCTTCCACTAAATCAGTCGCTTGTGCTTCTAATTCTTCTTTGGTTTGGTCGTCATTGAATCGCAGTTGAATGTGGCCAATTTTGTATTGAACAGTCGCATTGGTTTCTTGCGCTAAAATGTCCGCTAGGTTGTCGACTTCTGCTGGAAGGATATTAATACGACGACGAACTAAAGCATTACGCGCTTCACTTGCCGCAATCTCTTTTCTTACTTGCTCACGAAATGCATTGTAGCTCAGGCCTTCTTTAGCGACCGATGCAGTAAGTTGTTGTACTGTTTGGTTGTTATCTTTTGCAATGCCTTCAATCGCTTGATCCAGTCGAGCATCATCAATACGAACACCGATACGTTCCGCTTCTTGAGTTTGAATGGTATCGATGATCAACTTTTCGAGTACTTGCTCATTCAGTACATCTTGTGATGGTAATGTTTGACCACTTTTTTTCGCGTTTGCACGTAGTGTCTTCATTGAAGTATCAATGTCACTTTGTAAGATCACGCCTTCGTTGACGATCACTTTTACACTATCGAGTTCAACCGGTGCTGCATAGCTTATTGAGACAGTACAAGCCGCTGCGATAGCAATTAATGTGCGTTTCCACAATGTCATGTGTAATCCTTTATATTCACCGATGTTTTATCAGTAAAGAAAATTAGTTGTTTAAGAAGAATGGACGACCGTAGCTGAGTGCGTTACCTGAGCTTGTTTCACTTACTTCGCTTGAGTCTGAGCCTATGTTGGTACCAAAGCCAACAATACCGAAGTTAAAGCCAAAGTTTTTCTCGTATACTGGTGTCGCATTCGATGTGTTGATGTAATCACCTTCCCATCTACGTAATTGGTTACTGTAGGTGAAGCCGATATACCAACAATCTGACTTGTAATTGAGTTTAGCTAACCACTCAAGGTTCTCTTCGGTTGTTAAATCATAGAAATACTGAGCGCTGGCACTCCACTTACGTGAAATCTGGTAGGCTCCGAGTAATCCTGCTTGAGATATACCATCTTTAGTAATCGATCCAACATTAAAATCAACAGTGTCTTCGATATACTCTTTGGTTACGTAGCGGTAGTTGGTTTGGATATAACCACCAGAAAAACGGTACTCAATGGTGCTGTTGGCTAGTTGCATTGCTGTGGTGTCGATGTCGTACTGCACACCACCATGATAAAACAGGTAGTCGTCGTAATTAAAGTCGACTTCTACAGCCCAAGATGAGTAATTCGAGTTCTTATCTTTAGTATCAAGTGTTAGATGTTGTTTCGTATCTTTGTCGATATAAAAGATCTGTCCAAAAGACACATTGAGTCGCTCTTTATACTCATCATCAAAGAAACGAGATGATGCACCGTAGCTTACTTGGTTAGCTGCAGCGATACGGTCTACACCACTGTATTTACGGCTTCTAAAGAGACCATAATAATCAGTCTGCAGAAGTGTCGTATCGTAAAGACCAATGTTGTTTTGATCTTCTTTTGGTACGTACAGGTATTGAACTTGGGGTTCTAGAGTTTGAGTGTAGTTACCAATGACCTTGGTATCTCTTTCTAAAACGATACCGGCATGACTCCTAAACTCAGGGATTACTCGACTTACTGATTTTTCTAAATCTTTATATTTGTCACTTGTGGTATCAACACCATCAAGATCTTGTTGGTAGTAAGTACCAAGCAGTCGGGCTTCTGTGGTCCAAGTCCCCCAAGTGTTGCCTACAGGGATAGTAATACCCGGCTCAACGTGAATACGAGTTGCTGATGGTTTGCCTTTTGCATCGGTATCAAACAGAGACACATGGCTGATCAGATCGAAGTCTAAATACTCCGTTACCTCAGGGGCATAATAGTTGTATTCAAGCTGTGGGAGCAGGCGGTAAGGGAGGTTGTTTTTTGAGTTTGTAAGAACCTGAAAGTCTCGCACAAGTACAGAGGCATCCCAATTTTGAGAACGATAGGTTGCTAGCCCTTCTTGAAGTAACTGACCGTCCTCACGGTTACCAATGCCGCTTCCGTTGACATCTGTGAAGTACTCGATATCGCCAACTTTTGAGTAATCAATTTCAAACAACCAAGATTCTTGGAATATTCCTGAGTGATAAAGTTGAGCCCCCCAACGTTTGCCTTTCTCTGGGTATTTTTTGTCATCAGGTAAGTATTCAGACTTGATCATCCCGGAACCAAAATCGCTTAAATATCTAAATTCACTGTTAAGCTGAGTACCACGCTCTTTCATATGCTTAAAAGTGGTTTTCAGGTCATACTCTGGTGCCAAGTTCCAATAAACCGGGATCTCAAATTCAAAACCATCGCTCGAACCATATGATACGGTTGGATATAAAAAACCCGTTTTACGCGTATCGCCAATCGGAACGGTTAAGTAAGGCAGATAAAAAACAGGAACGCTCTGAATTTCAAACCTTGGATTGTAGAATGTAGCCTCTTCTTCATTTTGGTCGACATCGATACTTGATGCTCTTAGTCGCCATGCATTGTCGCCGATAGGGCAAGAGGTGATTGAGCCGTCTTCGATTTCATAGACGGCTTTACCTGTATTCGCGATATAAACCGCCTCTCCTCTGCCTTGCTCACAGAGGAATTCATAATTGGTATTTTCCAGCGTCATTTCATCGGTAGTCAGATTATTGGTTGCTCTTTCTGAAACGGATTTAATTTGACCATCGCTAAAGTTTACGTTGCCTTCAGCTACAACGATATTTTCTTGTTGGTGAAGCGTTACATTGTCGGCAAGGATGGTTTTGTTTCCTTGGGTAACTCTTACATCACCTGAGTAGATTGC
Source organism: Vibrio sp. 10N.247.310.24 (assembly GCF_041467175.1). NCBI lineage: Bacteria > Pseudomonadati > Pseudomonadota > Gammaproteobacteria > Vibrionales > Vibrionaceae > Vibrio > Vibrio sp. 10N.247.310.24. The sequence continues at coordinate 1,975 of NZ_JBFSUD010000021.1, read as the reverse complement.
CTTGTCACCATTGATAGCCTCTAAGCGATCGGACTCAACATGAGCGGGAAGTTGTGTCTCGTTTTCTGCAGCGGGCTCGATCAAGCATTGATCTATAGAGGGCATTTCCTGCACACTACTATCGGTGATTGTTTCAGCTTGAGTTGTCGACACGTATAATGCCGTACTTATAGACGCGGCTAACAAGGTGCGGGAAAAAAATTGCATGAAGTTGAACTATCCTGTGTCACTAGATGAAGGGTTGATCTAGTATCAATCCAATTAATAAAGCATTTTCCTTATGATAAAGGAAATATTAGCATTCAGCATCATCAGACAGCATTACTCAGACAAAATTCATAGATAGAGAACACATAATGCAAATATTTGGCAAAATTTTGGGCGCTTTTTTTGGTTTTTTATTTGGGGGGCCGCTCGGTTTAGTGTTTGGCCTATTTTTAGGGCACCAGTTTGATAAAGCTCGCCGACTGAACCAATCGGGCTTCAATAGTTCTGGTTTTGGTCGCGGACCAAGCCAAGCAGAAAGGCAGAATGAGTTCTTTAAAGCGGCTTTTGCGGTTATGGGACATGTTGCTAAAGCCAAGGGGCAGGTAACTCCGGAAGAGATTCAGCTCGCTTCTACAATGATGAAGCGTATGAACCTGCATGGCGAGCAACGTAAAGCGGCTCAAGATGCGTTTCGTGATGGCAAAGAAAGTGACTTCCCGTTAAGCGATGTGCTTGAGCGTGTGAAGATCTCATCGGGCGGCCGTTTTGATCTTCTGCAGTTCTTTTTAGAGCTACAGGTATCCGCAGCATTTGCTGATGGCAGCTTGCATCCTAGTGAGCGCCAAGTTCTGCATAAGATAGCGCAAGGTCTTGGCTTTTCTGCAGAACAACTAGAACGCCGTTTACAGATGCAAGAAGCAGCATTCCGTTTTCAACAGCAGGGTGGAAGCTTTGGTGGTCATCAAGGTCACGGGCAGTCATCTGGTTGGCAACAGGCTTCGCAACAAAACCAATTGGCCGATGCGTTTAAAGTTCTCGGTGTTAGTGAAAGTGCCGACGGTAAAGAGGTGAAGAAAGCTTACCGCAAGCTGATGAATGAGCATCACCCAGATAAACTGATGGCGAAGGGCTTACCGCCTGAGATGATGAATGTTGCGAAAGAGAAATCGCAAGAAATTCAGAATGCTTATGATCTGATAAAGAAAGTAAAAGGTTTTAAGTAATCGAACATAGACCGAGTCATACTATTAAATGATTCGGTTTTTTATTAAAGGGAATTATATGACGGTAACGTATCAGGATGTTCTAGAGTTTTGGTTCGATGAACTGACGCCAAAAGACTGGTTTACTGGCGGTGAAGAGCTCGATACTTTGATTGAGTCTCGTTTTGCTGAACTGCACAAAGCAGTTATCCAAGGTGAGCTATTTGAATGGCGACAAAATGCAGAAGGGCGCTTGGCTGAAATTATCGTGCTTGATCAGTTTTCTCGAAATATTGGTAGAAACAATCTGGCTGCGTTTACAGCTGACCCAATGGCGCTTGCTTTGGCTCAAGAAGCGGTAGCGGGTGGTTTTGATCACCAGCTTAACGAGCAACAAAAAAGCTTCCTGTATATGCCTTATATGCACAGTGAATCTTTGTTGATGCATGAACAGGCTGTGATGCTTTTTTCTCAGACAGGCTTAGAGAATAACTTGGATTTTGAGTTTAAGCACAAGGTTATCATTGAGCGTTTTGGTCGCTACCCTCACCGTAATGAGGTGTTAGGGCGAGCTTCGACTCCTGAAGAGGTTGAGTTCTTACAGCAACCGGGCTCAAGCTTTTAATTGTATAAACACAGTTCAATAGATAAAAAAGAGGCAAGGGCCTGTTGACCTTTCGAGCTGATTTTTGCAGCGAGTTGCTGGGTATTTATACAAGGCAGAGGTTTCGATGTGTAGCTAGCCTACATGAGAAGCCGATAACGTAGTAGAAATGACCAGCAAA
>NZ_JBFSUD010000020.1:0-66106 GCF_041467175.1 Vibrio sp. 10N.247.310.24 | reverse complement strand
TGGTCTATCAGGTAAGTGAGAGGAAAGCCCTCCGCGAAGCGGCTTAGTTCAACAGCTCTTAGACAGAAAAATTCTGTATTTAAATATAGAATTTTTCTATCTAGTATCTTGATGAAGTTAACCATACCCCGTTTTTATGAAAACTAATAGCAACTTAAGCACTACGAGCATCTGCCTGAATCCCAAAATACAGATTTTTTCTATATAGCATGAATTGATGTGCCAAACTAAAATTCATGTATATATAACCAGTTAAAATTAAAATGCAAAAATCACCATTTCTAGCCTACATACAAGAATATATGTTGGGGAGACACTATGCTCTTCGTACTACACAGGCGTACATCTATTGGATTCACCAGTACATTCTTTATCATAATAAAAAGCATCCCAGAAGTTTGACTTCAAGGCATGTAGAAGACTTCCTGACGCACTTAGTTGTTGATAGGAAGTCAGCACAGAAAACGCAGAGCCTAGCCCTCAATGCGATAGTCTTTTTATACAAAGAAATCGTTCAGGAACCCATTGAACTTGATATGCAGTTTCGCCGTTCAGACAAATCCCGAAAGTTGCCAACGGTTATGACTCCAGAAGAAATTGGCAGGTTCTTTAACCACTGCTCACCTAACTTCAAATTACCTTACCAATTAATGTATGGGTCAGGCCTACGGTTGATGGAGTGTCTACGCTTACGAATGCAAGACATCGACTATGACTACAAATCAGTGCGAGTGTGGCAAGGAAAAGGAGGAAAGAACCGTATAGTGACAATAGCCCCCGAGCTTTTCCCTGCAATCCAGTTGCAACAACAGAAATCCGCAGAATACTATCAGCAAGATATACATGATAAAGCTTTTTCTGGCGTATACCTGCCCGACTCTCTAGCTAAAAAATACCCGAGTGCAGAAAGAAGCTTAAATTGGCAATTTCTTTTTCCTTCTGCTCGTCTGGCACCCGATTTACGAACAGGTGAATTACGTAGGCATCATATTCATCCAACAGCACTACAAAAACACATTAAGGTCGCTAGCCAAAAAGCCGACATTGAGAAAAACATCTCCTGCCACACTTTAAGGCATTCATTTGCGACGCACCTTCTTCAAAGCGGTGCTGATATTAGAACAGTTCAAGAACAGCTTGGACATACCGATCTAAAAACAACGCAAATATATACTCACATCATAGATAGAGGAGCCAACGGCGTAATTAGTCCACTATCAAAAATATTCGTTAAGTAATTGTCGGGGAATCTCCGGTTCCGAGGTTTCGTAAACTTAGCGGTTAACCACTCACTTACATACCTTTACTTACCAAACCATGAAACTTGCTAAATTAGATGCTGACTTTTACTTATCGCTCTAGCCGTAACTTCAGTATTGTTACGCGCCATCAATGATATACATAAGGAAATGAAAATGAAGCGAATTGAGCAACTACCAATGCCACCCACTTCTGGTGTTTTAGGACATGTGAGCTATTTAAAACAGCCCAATGTTCATCAGCAAATGTTGTGTTGGATTAAAGAGTACGGTGCTCATTTCCGTTTAAAGCTAGGCTTGAAGGATGTACTTGTATTGTCTGATGCAGCTCAAATCAAGTCAGTGTTGAAATCGAGACCGGATGAATTTCGCCGCTTAAAAAGCATCGAAAGTGTATTTGATGAAGCCGGTTTTAATGGCATATTCTCTGCTGAAGAAGAACGTTGGAAGCATCAACGAAAATTAACAGAACCTATGTTTCAGCCGAGTCACCTTAAACATTTTCATCCTCAGTTAAGCGTGATTACAGAGCGCCTAGGAAAGCACTTTGAAATGCTAGCGGAATCAGGAGAAGTGGTCGAATTAATCGCTGAATTTAAAAAATACACGGTCGATGTAACTTCTCTGCTGGCGTTCGGGGAAGACTTTAACTCGATAGAACAAACGACTACGCCGTTAGGTCGAAGCTTACAAGACGTTTTTCCGGTAATAAACCAACGTTGTAAGTCTCCAATTCCATTATGGCGTTTTTTCAAAACAAGAAAAGATAAGCAGTTTGATGCCAGCTTGGAAGACATTGGGCATTTTGTTTCTGGATGTATTGAAAAACAACGAGCTCGGCTGATTAGCGAACCAAACCTTAAAGACTCACCAGAGAACATGTTACAAATCATGTTATTGGAACAAGAGCAAGATTCCTCATTAACTGACCAAGATATTATGGCTAATGCGATTACCCTTCTATTAGCGGGTGAAGATACCACAGCGAATACACTGGCATGGATGGCGTTCTTAGTCAGCGGCAATCGCAGTAGTGAGTTGGCCTTACAAGATGAACTTGACGCCCTAGGGAAGAGAAAGGTCTTAGAATGGCCGCTTCCTCGAACACCTTATATGACAGCGGTGATGTATGAAGCCATGCGATTAAAGCCGGTAGCACCACAACTTTATTTGGAACCCACACGAGACACTCAGATTGGTGACATCGAAGTAAAAAAAGGCACACCTGTTTTTGTAATGCTACACGCGAATGGTTTTGACCCTGATTTATTTGAAGATCCAACAACGTTTAACCCGAATCGTTGGGTAGAAAAAGATGGCGCTTCCTTCTCTAACCTTCAGCCGTTTGGTGGAGGAGCAAGGCTATGCCCTGGACGCTCATTGGCCATGATGGAAATTAAACTCGCCTTTCATACATTGTTTAAAGAATTCAGTATTGAGCCACAACAAGCCCCTGAAACTGTGGTTGAACAGTTTGCGTTCACGATGTCTCCCGTTGGGTTTAATGTAAAAATAACCAAGCGAAGCTAGCTTACAAATAGACCTATCGAGAGCCAATGATAGAGCCGAACTATCGGCTCTTTCTACTATTAGAGCAAATATAAGTGAGGTCCAAATGAGGAATTCAATATAATCAGAAACCAAGGCGAGCGTAGGTACAGCATGCCAAACGTCGTCTACTCGTATATTTTCCCATTATGCTTCAGCCAACCATGAGCATGGTGATTCCGAGGGTCTTTGTGAGTCCAGTGCATCACGCCACCTTTCTTGTTCCATTCATACTCCCCATAAAATTCAACTCTATCGCCCTTTCTCAATCCCTGAATACGAGGAGCTAAATCAATATTATGTGCCACCAGCAAAGTTTGTCCGCTGTCGAGTCTTAAGATAAACTTCTGATGTCGAGAGCCTTTATTATCGTCTGGAAGCAATCGTGAAACTAAACCCGAACCACGTACTTGAACATCACTTTGGTGATTTTGGTAAGCTTGCTTAAGTCGCGCATCATTGGCCTGAACATGGCTGACACCAAAGCAGAGCAATACCAAAAATAGAGTAATAAACTTTTTCATTCCTTTTATTCCTTTCTTTTCCATACAGGGATATCCATTGAGGCTACAAATCTACGTAAGTATCAATTTAACGATGCTTATACTGAGTAGGGCAATAACCTCTAGATACATCTGAGCTACGAAGTTTTACGTGCTTGGTAGAGCGACCAGAAACGCGAGTACGCCACAACTTGAAACTGCCAAGCTTCAAACGACTGCGCATCAAGCGAATCACCTCTGATTCATTTAAACCAAATTGCAGTTCTATTGCTTCAAACGGCGTTCTGTCTTCCCACGCCATTTCAATAATTCTTGATTCAGTCTCTTTAGATAACATCTTTGCCTACTCATCTTCAATTAAATGAACAGAAATACGTTCCTTCTTGCTCATTAGATCAAAGACTTATCGCTTAAATTGAAAAACCCCAACATCCAAAAAGCAACGGCAGAATTACTAATCCATCAAGTCATCAAGTCCGTTTATGGCTAAAGATTAAAACAGGATGCCGAAGATGCGACATCGCAATAACCTGAACCAATACAAAGTAATTTCGAAAAAACGTAAAACCACAAACCACACTAGTTCGATTTGTAACCACTTATTACATTGAATTTTTTTAAATAAACCCCTACCCAAAAGTCTACTGAACGGTGGTCACATTACACCATACTTATCATAGATAATACGGCCATCCACCCTCTTATTTATCACATTTTGGAATACCAAAATCATTCAATTGAACTCATCAACACAGCTTATTAATTAAGCAATTGAACTCATAACGTAGACCCTGTACGCTTACACTATGCACACGGTTACTTAATGGAGATCACAATGAACGAACTACTGACAAGCGCCATGGAACAGAAACAACGAACAACAGTGACCAGTTTATTCGCAAGGAATGGATTTAAGATCGCAGCCACTGATTTTGATGATGTGACTTTTGAACGTGAAAGCGTATTGGTCAATGTTCGATTCGATGCATCTTCCAACGTCGAATCGATTTCGGTTCTTAACGACTAACGAGAGACTCGATGCAAGCAGGTCGCTAGAATGATTGAATGTCCAATATTCGAGTCATTTTAGCGCATCTTGCTAGCTGTCCTTTGCGACTTCATCGCCATCCTCTTCTCTTCCGAAAGCCCCCGAGTGACAATTAGGTCAATAACTCGCAATTCCATGAGCTTGGCTTATATTTATTAATACCCTTTGAACAAAAATTCGAAATGATGCCTATGTTCCTAACTCGGTTAATTTATGTCAGTACACTTTCCGAATGTTGTGATTCCAAAGCACTGGATGAAATACTCACTATCTCACGAGACCACAACCGGCAGAGCCATCTAACAGGGCTTCTCAGTCATAACCAAAAGTACTTTCTTCAATGCATTGAAGGCTCTAGGGAGGCGGTAAACCATACCTACAATCACATCCTAAACGATAAGCGGCACGAGAGAGTGACCATACTGTATTTTAAGGAAGTTGATTGTCGAGAGTTTGGAGATTGGTCGATGGGAGACATTCCGCAGTCTAATTTGACTGAACTGTTGAACTTACAATTTTCGACTTCGGATCAATTTAACCCATACGAAATGTCTGGCGAAAGTGCTTATAAAATGCTTTTAGAGTTAAAGCAAAATTTGCCGTCTGAGTGACCTAATTTTCAAACGGCAAGCCTTAGAACGATGATGTCGATTCAAGGGTAAGTAATCCTCTTTCAAGCCCGAGTTCATACTCGGGCTATTCGTTCAAAAATCCCAGTCATCGTCTTCGGTCGCGACAGCTTTACCTATGACATAAGAAGATCCAGAACCAGAAAAGAAGTCATGATTTTCGTCAGCATTGGGCGACAGGGCGGCCATGATAGCAGGGTTAACCTGACACAACTCATCCGGGAACAATGCTTCAAACCCAAGATTCATCAATGCTTTGTTAGCGTTATAATGTAGGAAGTGCTTAACATCTTCAGTTAAGCCAACAGGATCATAAAGCGATTCGGTATATTGTGTTTCGATTTCATAAAGAGAGAACATTAATGAATAAGCTTCATCCTTAACTCTCGCCTGTTCTTCCTCACTAAGAGATTGGTAAGCGAGTTGAAATTTGTATCCAATGTAGTAACCATGAATCGCCTCATCACGAATAATCAGACGGATCAAATCCGCTGTATTGGTCAGTTTTGCCCGACTCGACCAATGCATGGGTAGATAAAAACCAGAATAGAATAAGAAACTCTCTAGAAAAACACTGGCCACTTTTTTCTTTAGCGGGTCGCCTTCAGCCAAATAATCGTCGAGGATACTCTGTGCTTTTTTCTGTAACAGAGGGTTCTCTTCAGCCCAGCGAAACGCTTCATCAATTTGCGGCGTAGTACACAAAGTTGAGAATACAGAAGAGTAGCTACGAGCATGAACTGCCTCCATAAACGCGATGTTGGTTAATACCGCTTCTTCATGAGGTGTTCTCGCATCTTCCATCAAGGCTGGCGCACCCACCGTATTCTGAATCGTGTCGAGTAACGTTAAACCGGTAAAAACTCTAATCGTTAGCGTTTGCTCTTCTTCAGTTAGTTGCTTCCATGTTTGAATATCATTGGATAAAGGTACCTTTTCAGGCAGCCAAAAATTAACCGTCAGGCGATTCCAAATCTCTAGATCTTTGCCATCAATCATACGATTCCAGTTAATCGCTTGAACAGGTCCGGATTCCATCTTTTTCATTGCGTTTATCCCTTTATTACAGTGAGCACGACACGCACCCTTCAACTTGAGTACCTTCTAATGCTTTCTGTCGCATTCGGATGTAGTAAAGCGTTTTAATTTTCTTTTTCCATGCGTAGATCTGAGCTTTGTTGATATCTCTCGTCGTTACCTCATCGTCAAAAAACAAAGTTAATGAAAGGCCTTGATCAACATGTTCGGTGGCCGCTGCATAGACATCGATTATTGCCTTAGGGCCTATGGAAAAGGCATCACGGAAGTACTCTAAATTGGAGTTATTCAAATACGGCGCAGGGAAGTAAACTCGCCCAATTTTACCCTCTTTTCTTATCTCCACTTTAGCGGTAACGGGATGAATAGAAGCGGTAGAGTCGTTGATATAGCTAATTGAGCCTGTAGGAGGAATGGCCTGTAAGTATCGGTTGTATAGCCCTGAGCTCATGACGAGTTGTTTCAATTCGTTCCACTCAGACACGGTGGGTATTCGTATATCTAAACGGCTAAAGAGATCTTGGACCACGTCCAATTTTGGCGAGAAATCCTGCTGCAAATATTTGTCGAAGAAAGACCCATCACTGTAACTAGAATCTTCGAACCCTTTGAACGTACTCTTTTCTCTTGTGCCAACTTATTGGAAGCCACGAGACAGTGATATAAAACACAGGCAAAATAACTGCTGGTGAAATCAATGGCCTCTGGTGAATCATAGTGAATGCGTTCTCTAGCCAAAAAACCATGCAAGTTCATCTGACCTAAACCAATAGCGTGACTTTCATCGTTGCCCTTTCTTATCGAAGGAACACTGTTGATTGCGCTCATCTCTGACACTGCATTTAATGCTCGAATTGCGGTGTCAACGGTTTGAGATAGTCGACCTCCATCCAAGGCTTTGGCAATGTTGATCGAGCCTAAATTGCACGAAATATCTCGCCCGATATGACTATAGTTCAAGTCATCATCATAATTTGACGCCTCGTTAACCTGTAATATTTCCGAACACAAGTTAGACATATTTACACGCCCCTGAATGGGGTTAGCCTGATTAACCGTATCTTCAAACATAATGTATGGATAGCCCGACTCAAATTGGATCTCGGCAAGCGTTTGGAAAAGGCCTCTTGCACTCATTTTCCCTTTGCGGATCCTCGGGTCGTCCACCATTTCATGGTACTTCTCCGTCACGCTAATTTCAGAGAAAGGTACGCCATACACTCGCTCAACATCATGAGGAGAAAACAAGTACATATCTTTGTTTTGCTTGGCTAATTCCAGAGTAATATCGGGAATGACAACACCAAGGCTCAAGGTCTTAATTCTGATTTTTTCATCGGCATTTTCTCTTTTTGTATCAAGAAATTGCATGATGTCTGGATGGTGAACATTGAGATAGACAGCACCCGCGCCTTGCCTAGACCCCAATTGGTTAGCATACGAGAAACTGTCTTCAAGCAATTTCATCACAGGGACGACACCTGAACTTTGATTTAAGATCCCCTTAATGGGCGCACCTTGCTCTCTTAAGTTCGTCAGAAGTAAAGCAACACCACCGCCACGACGTGAGAGTTGCAACGATGAGTTAATCGCACGACCGATGCTCTCCATATTGTCTTCGATTCTCAACCAAAAGCAGGAGATCAATTCACCACGGCTCTTTTTACCGGAGTTAATAAAAGTGGGCGTAGCCGGTTGAAAGCGTTGATGAATGATTTCTTCCATTAGTGCCAGTGCAAATTCATAGTCACCACGAGCCAGTAACAGTGCAGTCATAACCACTCGGTCTTCGAACCTTTCTAAATATCGCTTACCATCACGAGTTTTTAGTGCATAGGAAGTAAAGAACTTATAAGCACCTAAGAACGTGCGGAATCGAAATTTGGCTTGATAGGCGTTTGCCCAGATTTGATGAAGAAAACTGCGATCATATTGCTCAATAACTTGAGCCTCGTAATATCCCTCTCTGAGCAAATAGTCGATCTTCTCGTCTAAATTATGAAAGAAAACGGTATTTTGATTAACGTGTTGTAAGAAAAACTGTCGAGCCGCTTGCTTGTCTGCCTCAAACTGAATCGTCCCTTGTTCATCAAGTAGATTCAACATTGCGTTTAAAGCATGGTAGTCAAGGGACTCGTTCTCAAAGTGGTTATCCATGATGTTTCCAAAATTGTTCTAACCCATTTGTCACGATATCAATATCGCTCTGGGTTCCAGATAGTTCGAAACGATACAACAGCGGTACATTGCATTTTTCAGCGACAATGGCACCTCCGCGAGCAAAAAGAGCTCCAAAGTTTCGATTTCCCGAAGCAATCACACCTTTAATCAATGCTCGATTATTCGGGTTATTCAATAGACTTATAACAGAGTTAGGCACAGCTCCTCGCCCCTCACCATCGGCATAAGTCGGGCATATGAGTACGAATGGTTGCTCAATCTCTAGCGCCCTTTCATTGGCCTCAGTAGGAAGCCTGATCGCAGGTAATCCTAGCTGTTCGACAAACCGCTTCGTATTCCCTGAAGCGCTAGAATAATAAACAATCATTAACCCAACGCGCTGATCATGTCAGGTCTAAAACCGGACCAATGGCGGTCATTGGCGACAACCACGGGAGCTTGTCGATAACCCATTGATTGAACTCTTTCCATTGCGATTTCGTCGCACGTTAAATCAACAACTGTATGCTCAATACCTTTGCTCTGTAACGCCTTAACCGTTGCTGTGCATTGCACACACTGTGGCTTGGAATAAACGATGACATCCATATTATACAACCTCAACTAAACCTTAATGATAATCATTATTAATATATATTGGCACATATAGTATTTGGGATTTATGTTTTGTCAACATATTGATCCTCGACCTAAAGATCATAGACAATACATGGTTGATATGCAAATGATAATCAATATCACCTATTATCACCAGTCAAATATGGAGCAGTAAGGTGAGTATTTCGAGTTCCGGTTCTAATGACATATCCATACATGATATGGAGTGGCAAGGCGTCACGTTAAGTGAAAGTGCCGCAAACAGAATTTCCCAGTTATCACATGGACAAAAGCACTTCCACCTCACGGTTAAGTCCTCTGGCTGTACAGGGTTTGCATATGAAGTGGCGCTGATCGATTCGCCATCCGATGACGACATCAAGTACGAATCACATGACGTCATTTTCTATATTGCACTCAAAGCCCTACCTATGATCGATGGCACAGAGATCGACTTTGTGCGTCAGGGTTTAAACAGTAATTTTGTATACAATAATCCCAAAGTGAAGAACCTTTGTGGATGTGGCGAGAGTTTTGGAGTTTAACCATGTGCGCATTAGAAACGCAGCCTGAAGTTACAGAGTTACTGCATAGCAGTCACTATCGTGAAGGTTTCTACACTGAGTTATCTTCAGATACTTTGTCGAAGGGAATCAACGAACAAGTCGTTCGAGCAATCTCCGCAAAACGTAACGAACCCGAATGGATGTTGGAGTTTCGTCTCAAAGCATTCCGTAAATGGCGAACGATGGAGGAACCGCATTGGTTAAAAGCCGATTATCCAGACCTAAATTACCAAGATTACAGTTACTACTCCGCCCCAAGTTGTTCTGGCTGCGACAAAGATAGTTGTGACAAAGATAGTGATGATGGCTCGAATGAATTTTTAACCGAAGAAGTCGAGACAGCCTTTGAAACACTGGGGATTCCAGTTAGAGAAGGTTCAGAAATTGCTGTCGATGCAATCTTCGATTCAGTTTCCGTCACCACTACCTATCAAAACGAACTGAAAGAACTCGGGATCATCTTCTGTTCATTCAGCGAAGCTATACAAGAATACCCTGAACTTGTGCAGCAATACTTAGGCACCGTTGTTCCTCCTGAAGATAACTTCTTTGCGGCTTTGAATGCCTCTGTTGCCTCTGACGGCACTTTTGTTTACATCCCGAAAGGTTTGAGATGCCCAAGAGAACTCTCTACCTACTTTCGAATAAACCAAGCAAAAACAGGCCAGTTTGAAAGAACAATTTTAGTGGCTGATGAGGACTCATACGTCAGCTACATCGAAGGTTGCTCTGCCCCGATGAGAGATACCTATCAACTTCACGCCGCCGTCGTAGAAGTCATCATTCACAAGCGTGCTGAAGTTAAATATTCCACGGTGCAAAACTGGTTCTCGGGAGCAGAGGATTCACAAGGCGGCATACTCAATTTCGTAACCAAACGTGCGGTTTGCGAAGGCGAGTACAGCAAAATGTCTTGGACTCAATCAGAAACAGGTTCTGCGATAACGTGGAAGTACCCAAGCGTAATTCTCAAAGGAGACTACTCTGTTGGTGAGTTTTTCTCCGTCGCTTTAACGAATGGCGTTCAACAAGCCGATACCGGCACTAAGATGGTTCATATAGGAAAACACTCTCGCTCTACCATCATTTCAAAAGGGATTTCAGCAGGCAAAAGCCAGAACAGTTACCGAGGGCTGGTTAAAGTCACCCCCAACGCAGAAGGTGCGAGAAACTTCACTCAGTGCGATTCAATGTTAATCGGCGCTGAATGTGGGGCTCACACTTTTCCTTATATCGAAGTCAAAAACCCGTCTGCTCACGTTGAACACGAAGCAACGACCTCTCGAATTGGCCAAGATCAACTGTTTTACTGCACCCAAAGAGGGATCAGTGAAGACAACGCCATATCCATGATCGTCAATGGTTTTTGTAAAGACGTATTTTCAGAATTACCACTCGAATTCGCTGTTGAAGCGCAAAAACTTCTATCAATCAGCCTCGAGCATAGTGTGGGATAAAATGTTAGAAATTAAAAATTTACATGTCAGCGTTGAAGAAAATACTATCCTAAAAGGTATTAACCTAACTGTTAAACCTGGTGAAGTTCACGCAATTATGGGACCGAATGGGTCGGGAAAAAGTACCCTATCCGCCACACTGGCAGGCAAGGATGATTACGAGGTCGTCAGTGGTGAGATTGTTTTCAAAGGTCAAGATCTTACAGAGCTAGATCCAGAACAAAGAGCCGGTGAAGGGGTATTTTTAGCCTTTCAGTACCCTGTCGAAATTCCAGGTGTCAGTAACAAACTCTTTCTAAATACAGCTCTCAACGAGGTTCGTGAATATCGAGGATTAGAACCGATCGATCGTTTTGACTTTGAAGATCTATTGGAAGAAAAAGCGCAATTGTTGAAGATGCCAGCAAATTTACTCCAACGCTCTGTCAATGAGGGATTCTCTGGTGGAGAGAAAAAGCGCAATGACATTCTACAAATGGCGGTGCTCTCACCTGATCTTTGTATACTAGACGAGACCGACTCAGGTCTAGATATTGATGCCCTTAAAGCCGTCTCTGAAGGTGTAAACGCGCTACAGAATGAACAACGAGCTTTCATTTTAGTCACGCACTATCAACGTATCCTCAATTACATCAAGCCAGATTTCGTGCACGTGTTGTACCAAGGAAAGATTGTAAAATCTGGTGACCACACGTTAGCTCAAGAATTAGAAGAGAAAGGCTATGGGTGGATCATTGATGAACAATAAACATTCATTGCTTGATTCATTTGAAACCCTTGTTCGACCGCATGAGTGGCAAAAAAAACAATGGTCTAAATTGCTTGGGGTTGAGCTACCGTCCCCTCAGCATGAGGACTGGAAATACACGCCTCTTGACCGATTAAACGAACTAGAGCTAAGCAGCGCACCACAGCAGTCGACAGCTAACACGCCATACAATAAATTCAGTTTAGACATTGATGCTTATCGATTAGTCTTCGTCGACGGCTTCTTTTTAGCTCGATACTCCGACTGGATTCCAAAAGTTCGAGTGACTCCCATCTGCGCGCTCTCTCCAATTGAAATCGATGAGCTATCTCGTTCAATAAAGCCAGACGCTTTTACCTATATTACTGATGCTACCGCTTCAAGTGGCATATTAATCGAAGTCGAAGCGAATACGCAGATATCGAAACCTATTTATCTTCTGCATATCAATTCCGAAAAACAAGGTGATGTATCAAGCTACAGAAGCCATATTGAAGTCGCAGATCATGCGGAAGTCACCGTCATCGAACACCATGTTTCACAAGGTAGTGGTAGAGGCGTAACATTATCTCGCTTAACACAACACGTTGGTTGTGGTGCTCACTATCATCACACTAAAATTGTCGAAGAGGCCTTAAGTCAACATCACTTCGGTCACAACGATTTGATAGTTAATGCGCATGCTAGCGCCTACTCTTGTTGCTTGCTCTACTCCGGCCAATTGATACGACACCAAGTAAGTTCAGAACTAACTGGCGAACAAGGTTTTGTCGCTATGGACAGTATTTCCCTACCTCAAGGTGAGGCAATTTTCGATACTCGCACGTATTTGAAGCACAATGCAGCTCACTGCCAAAGTGAACAAAATCATAAAACCATCGCTCGAAACCAATCTAAGTCTGTTTTCGACGGCATGATCTATGTTGACCCTACCGCGCAAAAAACAGACGGGCAAATGGACACCCACAGTCTGATTCTAGGCGATGACGCCCAAGTTAACTCTAAACCTCAATTAGAGATTTATGCCGATGATGTTAAATGCAGCCATGGTGCAACAACAGGGCAAATCGACCCAAACCAAATCAACTACTTACGCTCTAGAGGTATACCAAAAGAACGAGCCGAACACATGATTACCTCTGCGTTTGTCATTGGCGTTACCGAGAGAATTAAACACCCCGCCCTAAGACAATCTGCGATAGATAAAATCAATGCGTCACTCAATAAAGGATGTCCTAATGATTGATTCGAGCGAAAAGACAAGCCCTTGGTTTAACGACTTCCCAGCTCTAAGAACTCAAGTTTACGACAAGCCTTTGGTCTATTTAGACAGTGCTGCAACGGCCCAAACCCCTCAAATCGTTATCGACCGCATGACTCAGTTTTATCAACATGATTATGCGAGTGTTCATCGCGGTGTCCATTACCTAAGCTCTAAAGCAACCGAAGAAATGGAACAAGTAAGAGAAAAACTTGCTCAGTTCATTTCAGCTAAATCCCGAGAAAGTATTGTGTTCACCAAAGGGACGACAGAGGCCATCAATCTCGTTGCGAATAGCTATTTGCGCCCTAGGTTAAAAGCGGGTGACGAAATCATCGTGACGGAAATGGAGCATCACGCCAACCTTGTTCCTTGGCAGATGCTTTCTGAAATTTATAATGTCAACATTCGTGTTTGGCCAATGGCAAAAAATGGCTATTTGAATCTCAACGACCTTGTGTCGTTAATGAATACAAAGACAAAACTGCTGGCAATTAGCCACGTATCGAATGTTCTAGGCCGCGTAAACCCAATTAAAACGATAGTCAAAGCAACACATAAAGCAAAAGTCCCCGTGTTAGTCGACGGTGCTCAAGCTGTCATGCACGATGAAGTCAATGTGACGGACCTCGATTGTGATTTCTACGCCTTCTCTGGGCACAAATTGTATGGCCCGACAGGCATCGGCGTGCTTTATGCAAAAAAAACACACCTCGACAACATGGTGCCATGGGAAGGCGGCGGAGCCATGATCGATCAAGTGACCCTGCCTTTGGGAACCTCGTTTGGCCAAGCGCCATGGAAGTTCGAAGCAGGTACTCCGAATATTGCCGGCATTTTAGGTTTAGGCGCCGCTCTAGACTACATTGAAGCTATCGGCTTCAAAGAGATCTCTGGCTATGAAAAAAATATAATGAATTATTTGGTGGAGAGCATTAGACAGGTACCAGCAATAGAGCTCTATGGCGACGATGATAACCGCACCGGCGTTTTGGCCTTTAATATGAAAAACCAACACTCTTTTGATGTCGGTTCATTCTTAGATAGGTATGGTATTGCGATTCGTACCGGGCATCTCTGCGCAATGCCCCTTTTAAAACGACTCGGTCAAAACTCGCTGTGTCGCGCATCGATTGGCATGTATACAAGGCCCAAAGACATAGACGCCTTGTGCCAGTCACTAAAACGAATCCACCAACTATTAAGGTAATTTATGTCCCCTGAAAAGCTCCAGAGAAACTTCGAGCGATGCGTTGATTGGGAAGAACGTTATATGTATTTGATAGAATTGGGAGACCGGTTAGAGCCCTTCCCTATGGAAAAGATGAATAAAACACATCTTATCGCAGGCTGCCAAAGTAACGTATGGCTAGATCTTTACATCGGTCAACAGAATAAAATGTCGATACAAGCGACCAGCGATTCTTCATTAGTTAAAGGTTTGCTGGCGTTGGTGTTGATCGCCTATAACAACCAACAACCCGCGAGCGTTCTAGAATTCGATATTAAAGACTGGTTCCGCCAGTTAGATTTAAAATCTCAGCTTAGCGCCAGTCGGAGTCAAGGTTTAGAAGCCATAATAAAACATATTCGGTGTCACGCTCGGGCTGTTTAACCTTCAATAAACAATAGCCCAGCATGATTAGATCACGACATTTTGCTTCTTCTAAAAAGCGAACATAAAAAAGCCCCAACCTAAGTTGGGGCTTCGTTCTATCTATCTATCTATCTATCTATCTATCTATCTATCTATCTATAATTACAGCTTAAAACGGCTGATTTCATTTTCTAGTTCATTAGACAGTTCAGAAAGCTGAGCAGCTTGTTCTGCAGCTTGGTGCGCTTCACCTGCTAGCTCGTTAGATACGTCACGGATTCCTTCAGTGTTACGAGTAATCTCAGACGTTACTGACGCTTGCTCTTCTGCAGCAGAAGCGATTTGAGTCGCCATATCACTGATACGTTCAACAGCAGCATGAATTTGCGTTAAGCTAGCGGCCGCTGAGTTTGAGTCATCAACACTGGTTTCAGCAAGCGTTCGGCTATCGTTCATGATACTTACCGCTTTGCCCGTTGTACCTTGCAGTAATTCAATCGTTTGTTGAATTTCTTGAGTTGAACCGTGTGTACGTTGGCTCAAAACTCTCACTTCATCAGCAACAACCGCAAAACCGCGACCTTGTTCGCCAGCACGGGCAGCTTCAATCGCTGCGTTAAGTGCAAGTAAGTTAGTTTGTTCAGCAATGCCTTGGATATTGGACAAGATAGCGTTGATGCTATTGCCGTGCTCTTCAAGCTCAAGAATCACGTTCGTTGCAACTTGAACTTCTTGTGCAAGGTTTTGGATTGAGCTTTGAGTCTGTGTAACTTGACCCGTACCGTGCTCACACGCGCCAACAGCTTCAGATGAATTCTGTGCAGTTTGATCAGCATTACCCGCAATCTCTTGTGTTGCTGCAGCCATTTCGTTCACGGCTGTTGCTACCATATTGATTTCGTCTTGTTGCATCTGAATGCGAGCACTACGCTCTTCAGCTTGAGAAGCCGTTTGACGTGCTTGGTTACCTAGCGCAGCAGATACTTCGCTTAGCTTGATCACCATGGTGTGCATGTTGCCTACAAAACGGTTGAAGTTTTCAGCAAGCTTACCAATTTCGTCATCGCTCTTAGGCTCAAGACGTTGTGTAAGGTCGCCCTCACCTGAAGCAATTTCTTCAAGTGCCGCTGAAACACGGTTCAAATCACGGAATAGGAAGCTCACTAACCAGGACACTAATACGATTACGATTAACGTAATAATGACCGCCGTTGTGATCAACTGAGTAAGTAGTGTTGAGTGATTCGCTTCTTCTGTTGCTTTGTCCATCTGAACTGCAAAAATCCAGTTCGTATTAGGCACATTAGTGAAGTAAAGAAGCTTCTCAGCACCGCGCTCTTTGATGATCTCGATGCTACCCGTACGCACTGCGTTTTCGATGATAGGCATAGAAATGTCGTTTGAAAGCTGGCTTACAGGCTTAAGGCTCAGTGCTGAGTCTGGGTGTGCTAGGAATGTGCCGTCAGAGGCATCAATGAGCATTGCGTAAGCGTTGTCACCAACATCTAAGCTGATAACATCGTTGACTAGTTGATCAATAAGTACATCCGCACCAACAACACCAACAAGCTTACCGTTATGACGAACAGGTTCAGCAATCGTAACTAGAAGCGCTTGGGTAATCGCATCTTGATAAGCGGTTGTAATAATTTGCTTACCGGCTGCGTTTGCTTCCTGGTACCAAGGGCGTTGACGAGGATCGTAACCGGCGCGATTACGTTCAGGATGTGAACGGTACATTCCGCCTTCTGGAGTACCTAAAAAGATATCGTCAAAGCCACCCGCTACACGAGCTTGCTTAAGGAAAGGAACAACATCATCCTCTCGTGAAAAGTCATTAAATGCTGATGCGATATCGGTGCGGATATCAATCCAGTTTTTAATACCTTCAGATGCTGCTTCTGATACGCTTTCAGCTCGCAGGTATACGCCGTTACGAGTCTGTTCAAATAATTGGTTTGCTGATAACCAAGTTAACGCTGTTGCCATAACGACAACAGCAGATAGGCTAGCACCTATTAACTTCTGCTTAAGTGTTAGTTTCATGTCAAAGTTTCACGAGTAGTGGATAATCTAGCGAATACTACCCAATTTAAGCAAACGATTCGAGCTATTTCACAGTTTTACATCACATTATATTTGCAATAAAACCAAAAACTTAGCTTTCGCCAATTACTTGGCTTTTCGCCAAATTCAAGGCGCCATTTCAACGACGATTTCTACGATATATACAGTTTTACAGGCTGTAAAATGGATAAAAAAAGGCAGGAGAGTTTCCTCTTCTGCCTTTTGTTTTACTTTGTATTCGACATCAAAAAGATGAAAAATCGAATAGTAGGTAGTCTATCTTTTCTCTGTTCGCATACCCATTAGTAGGCTCACACACATCAACAATAGAATGATGGTGAATGGCAATGCTGTTGAGATTGCACCCGCTTGCAGAGCTTGAACGGCTTCAGTACCGCCAACCCACAATAGAGCTACTGCAATCGCACCTTCAAGGAACGCCCAGAATACGCGTTGAGGCACTGGCGTATCAACTTTACCACCAGCGGTAATACTGTCGATGACTAAAGAGCCCGAGTCAGACGATGTAATAAAGAATACGAGAACCAATACAACCGCAATGATTGAAAGCAGAGTACCAAACGGCAATACATCAAACATTTGGAACATTGCCAGTGATACATCAGTTAAGCCATTTTGACCTAGGGTACCAACCTTATTCACGATTTGATCAATTGCCATACCACCGAACACTGACATCCAAATGATAGTCACTGTCGTTGGAACAATCAGTACCGCTGTAATGAACTCACGAACAGTACGACCTTTAGAAACACGCGCGATAAACATACCGACAAATGGAGACCATGAGATCCACCAGGCCCAGTAGAATACAGTCCAACCATGTAACCAAGCTTCATCTTCACGACCGTGAGGGTTGCTCAACGGAATGATGTTCTCGATGTATGCCATCAATGTTGTAGGGATTGAACCTAGAGTCACTGCGTAGCCGATTAGAGCTACTAGGATAAGCAGTAGGAAAGCAACCAACATGTTGATGTTACTGATAACTTTAACGCCACCATCAATACCACGAAGTACGGATACGACCGCTAGCAAAGTTACTACGGTAATAACAATGACTTGTAACCCTAAGCCTGCCTCAATGCCGAATACATGCTGAATACCACTTGCCGCTTGTTGCGCACCAAGGCCAAGCGACGTCGCCAAACCAAACAGCGTTGCAAGAACCGCGAGAATATCAACAATGTGACCAGCCCAGCCCCACGCTCTATCACCTAAAATTGGGTAGAAGATAGAACGAATTGAAAGCGGTAATCCCTTGTTGTAAGAGAAGAAAGCCAGTGAAAGCGCCACAACACCATAAATAGCCCAAGGGTGAAGCCCCCAGTGATACATGGTTGCACCGAGTGCTAATTTTGCAGCTTCTGGTGTATTTGCCTCTACACCAAGTGGCGTTTCATACCAACCTGTGTAGTAAGCCGCTGGTTCTGCAACACTCCAGAACATCAAGCCAATACCCATACCTGCAGCAAACAGCATCGATAACCAAGACATGAATGAGTAATCTGCCGTTGCATCAACACCACCAAGGCGGATTTTACCAAACGGAGAAACAATCAAGCCTAAGCAAAAAATAACGAAAATATTACCGGACCAAATGAACAACCAATCAAATGAATTGATAATTTGCCATTTAACACCATCCAATGCTGACTTCGCTGAAGCGGTATCTGTAAGCAGCACACCGATCAAGAACAAAGTGATGAGTCCCGCACTGATACCAAACACTGGGTTATGAACGTCAAAACCCCATTTTTGGACGTTATCTTGACCAACAGTGTAATCCGTACTGTCGATACTGTATTTATCTATACCTTTAGTCATTATTCCTCTCTACGGAATACTTATAAGGTCTGTTGACCTCATATCCCTTACTTTCCTGTGACTGAATCACAAACTCGAACATACGATCCAAGTAGTACAAGCTGTTGTCACGATAATTCAAATACTTGGATGTCTGAAGTTTAGCAGGTTAACTTATTGTTTTCAGTAAACTAGAATCAGTTCGATGGATTTTCAAACAAAATATAGGTAATCACTTATATTTGCGGCGAAAAAAAGGCCGACTAAGTCGGCCTCTATTTGAAAAAATACTTTTAGCTCAAAGCACTTTGCTGCTTAACCAATTGATTCTCTGTACGTAAACCAAGAAACAAACTTAGGCACATAAGCAATAATATGAAGGCAAATGGTAGTGCCATTGAGACTGTTCCAGCTTGTAATGCCTGAATAGATTCAGTACCACCAACCCACAGTAGAACCGCCGCAATCGCACCGCCCATCAATGCCCAAAATACACGCTGTGGAACAGGTGCATCGACTTTACCGCCAGAAGTAATGCTATCAATAACCAATGAACCTGAGTCTGATGAGGTGATGAAGAACACCATAATCAAACCAATCGATACCACTGAAAGCACTGAGCTCATTGGTAACGCATCGTAAGTATGGAATAGAGAAAGTGTAATATCTTGCAGACCATTTATACCAATCTCACCCACTTTATTCGCCACCTGGTCAATCGCAATACCACCGAAAATAGCCATCCAAATGATAATGACAGACGTCGGGATAAATAAGACTGCAACGATGAATTCACGAATTGTACGACCTTTAGAGATACGAGCGATGAACATGCCTACGAATGGTGACCATGAAATCCACCAAGCCCAGTAAAATACCGTCCAACCTTGCATCCATGTTTCATCATCACGACCATGAGGGTTGCTAAGAGGAATAAAGTTCTCAATGTAGCCCATTAGCGCGGTTGGTATCGCCTTAATACCCGCCATGCCACCCGCGATAGTTACGAAGATCAGCAAGCCTAATGCAACAACCATGTTGACGTTGCTGAGAACCTTAACACCACCGTTAATACCGCGAATCACCGACATTGTTGCCAACAGTGTTACCACTGCAATAACAATAAGCTGCATACCAATACCGCCATCGGTACCAAATACATGGTTAATACCGCTTGCGGCTTGCTGTGCACCTAGGCCAAGTGATGTTGCAAGGCCAAACAATGTTGCAAGTACTGCGACAATATCAACGATATGACCAAACCACCCCCAAGTTCTGTCACCGAGCAGCGGGTAAAAGATTGAGCGAATAGAAAGCGGTAAGCCTTTATTGAAAGTAAAGAAGGCAAGAGACAAAGCAACAACGGCGTAGATTGCCCAACCGTGCAAGCCCCAGTTGTAGATGGTTGCACCTAGTGCCAACTTAGCCGCTTCAGGAGAATACGCTTCAACACCGAGCGGTGTTTCATACCAACCGGTAAAATAAGCTACTGGCTCTGCCACACCCCAGAACATCAAACCAATACCCATTCCCGCGGCGAATAACATCGACATCCAAGATAGGTTAGAGTGCTCTGCTTTAGCATCATCGCCACCTATACGTATCTTTCCATACGGGGAGATAATGAGGACAAAACAGAAAAATACGAAAAGGTTCGCAGCCCACATAAAGAAACCATCAAAGTTACCGATGACTTTCCACTTAACGCCATCAAGTGCCGCTTTTGCGGTTTCAGGTTCTGCAACCAAAAGCGCAATCAGGAAAGCAATTATCGCCCCAGCGCTGATTCCAAATACAGGGTTATGAACATCAAAACCCCATTTCTGAACATTATCTTGTCCTACGGTATAATCAGTATTATCAATACTATACCTATCCTTTACAGGCTCCATGCATCCTCTCTAATTGGTAGCGCACAATTTGCAACATTGCATTTGGCACTTAAATTTCAGAAGGAAGAGTAACAATTCGTCGCAAAAATACTAAAAAACCATCAGAAAGCGGGTGTAAACAGCACATTTGGTAATTAAATTACACATTCACTGTGATTTAGCGTAACATCACTCCACAAGCCCCGAGTTAACAGCATACTTAGCAAGCTCTGCCGTAGAGTGAATGTCGAGCTTATGCTTGATATTTTGTCTATGGGTTTCAACCGTTCGGTAACTGATATTTAATCCCTTCGCGATCTCTTTACTGCTCTCCCCTTTAGCCACTAATTTCAACACAGCTTCCTCACGCCTACTCAATGGGTTCTTCACAGATTGTGTGGGAGTAATAGGCTGAGTAAACAAGTTCTGAGTCACTTTTTCACAGAAATAGGTCGAGCCTTGATTGACCGTCTTGATTGCCTGCACCATTTTTTCAGCCGAAATTTCTTTCAACATATAGCCGACAGCACCCGATTGCATCACTTTCATGATGTATTCACGGTTGTTATGCATGGTCAGCATCAGCACCTTAGCTTGAGGATCTTCCTCTTTAATCAGGTGAGTGGCATCAATACCATTCATGATAGGCATGCTGATATCCATCAACACTACATCAGGGCGCAGGTCTTTAACCATTTCAACGGCTTCTAATCCATTGCTGGCTGTACCTATCACGCTAATATCAGGCTCGAGTTCTAATCTCGCCATAAAGCCATCCAGTACCACTTGGTGATCATCTGCAATCACAACTCGAATAACTTCACTCATTCACTAATCCCTCTAGTGTCAGTAACACTGTAATTTCCGTTCCAAAGCCAACCTCACTCATCAATTCAAAGTCACCACCGATGAACTCCACCCGTTCTCTCATGTTACGTAACCCAATACCTCGCTTTTCCATTGCTTTATAGGTATTGAAACCGACTCCATCGTCTTGGATGAGCAACTGCAACACATTGCCAATTTGCTGTGCGATAACCGTTACTTTGGTCGCTTGTGCGTGTTTCTCTATATTATTCAGTGACTCTTGCACCACTCGATATAAAGTCGTCGCAGCTTCTGATTTCAACTTTCCCGGCTGCGTATTAAACAAGGTTTCCACTTCAATGCTCGAGTGCGCCTGAAAGTCTAATAACAGCGAAGACAACGCCGCTTCTAAGCCGATATCATCCAATGAACTTGGTCGAAGTTGATGCGAAATATGCCTCACCTCTTCGATTGCCCGCATCAGTGAATGCTGAGACTTATTCAAATGCACTTTAAGGTCTTCGCTTTGTAGCTTATTACCGAGCAGTTCTAAGTGACAGCGACTCGACACTAATAACTGGTTAATACCATCATGCAACTCACGCGCTAGATGCTTCTTTTCGTCCTCTTGAAACATCACCGTCTTATGAGCTAGTTCCTTCAAGTTGTTATCCGCTATCCGATGTTCATGCATGTTAATGGCCAACGTCAGTACAATGATGACCGCGACCGTCACACTCAGAATCACCACAATCGAAAAGAACGTGGTTTCAATATTCTTGTTAATTGCGGCCTGCATCGAGGCCACTTCTTGATGCACATCCTCAATATACAAGCCGGTGCCAATCATCCAGTCCCAGCGCTCTAACCAAGCGGCGTAACTCAGCTTCGATACCACCTCACCTGTCGAAGGTTTTTGCCACAAATATTGGTGAAATCCTCCGCCTGTTTGTGCTTCTCTTAACAAGGCTTCTATCAGAAAGTCGCCATCTTCATCTTGCAGTTGAAGTAAGTTTTGCCCTATCAACTCTGGCTGGATTGGATGAACCAAATTGGTTCCGTGGCGATCATACGCAAAGAAGTAACCGTCAGAGCCATACCTTAGTTTAGACAATATGGTTCGAACTTCTCTTTTGGCTTGTGCTTCTTGGATATCGGGATCATTGTAGATATGTTCGATGGCATCAAATGCGAGATCAACAGTGTCTTTGAGGGCGTTTTCACGCGACTTAATTAAGCTGTCTCGGAAGATTTCGACCTCTTTCTCACCCAACGTCTTAGTTTGGTGTAACGAGATCCAACTAATGCTCGCCGTTACAATCAGCAACGGGAGTAGCGTCAGCAAAATCAGCTTAACTTTTAGAGGCATTCCTTTTCCTCACAAAAAACGGCTTATTGAACATCAATAAGCCGTTTTACTTTATCAATTTATGGATAGCCGTTGAAACATATCATTCACATTCTAGGCTTCACTCACATTCCATAGAAAGATGGGAAAGCGAGAAGTGATCCAAGTACGAGGATTTGAATCAAAATGAAAGGCATCACGCCTCGGTAGATATCCTTGGTAGTCACACCTTTTGGTGCCACCCCTTTTAGATAGAACAAACTGAAGCCAAACGGTGGCGTCAAGAATGAGGTTTGAAGGTTCATCGCGATAAGGATTGCGAACCAAGTCATGTTGATTCCCATCAGTTCAGCAACAGGCGCAATAATCGGCACAATGATGAAACAGATTTCTACGAAGTCGATGAAGAAACCCAGAATCAAAATCACCAACATGGTAATGATCAAGAAACCCCACTTCTCACCCGGCAACTGCAGCATCCATTCTTCAACCAGATAATCACCGCCAGTATAAGTAAACGCCATTGAGAATGCCGTTGCACCCAACAAGATAGCAAATACCATTGCCGTTACTTTGACCGTCTCTTTAGAGGCGTCATACACCATCGACCAACTAAACTGACCGTAGAGCAAAGCGAGTACCATCGCACCCGCACCACCCAGAGCAGCAGACTCTGTCGGCGTAGCAACACCCGCAAAGATAGAGCCCAATACGACAATAATCAGCGCGAGTGGCGGTATGATTGCTTTCAATGCGTTGATGACTTCTTGTTTACGGCTGATGGAATCATCACGCTCAATTGGTTGAGCGGCTTCAGGGTTAAGCTTCGCGTATATTAAGATATAAACGATATAAGCCCCCACTAACATCACGCCCGGCCAAATCGCGGCTTGGAACAAGTCGCCTACCGGAACACCCAATACGTCCCCCAATAGAATCAAGACGATGGATGGCGGAATGATTTGCCCTAACGTACCAGACGCACAGATGGTGCCGCAGGCTAAGCCTTTGTCGTAGTTGTACTTGAGCATGACGGGCAACGAGATAAGCCCCATTGCAACCACAGAAGCGCCTACCACACCGGTTGAAGCTGCAAGCAGTGAACCTACGAGAACTGTCGAGATTGCGATACCACCTCGTACACCACCAAACAGTCGTCCCATAGACTCAAGTAACTGCTCAGCAAGCTTAGTCTTTTGTAAAACAAGTCCCATGAAAACAAACAATGGAACGGCCATCAGCACCGTATTTTCCATGATTGATTGAATTCGATATGGCATGAAGGCAAACATTTCGATGCCTTCCGCCCAAACACCAAAGATTAGCGCGATACCACCAAAGGTAAACGCTACCGGGAAGCCAAGTAAAAGTGCGAACAAGGCTACGAAAAACATTACTATTCCAATCATGTTCAGCCTCTACTTATTCTTTGTATGAGTATTGTTTGCATGCGTGTTATTTGCATGGATAAGGTGCGGATTAAAAATCTTGTTCAATGAGTGCAGGATCAAACCGACTCCGCTGAGTGCCATCAAGAAAAATGACAGCGGGATCATGGCTTTAATGATCCATCGATATGGCAGGCCACCCGGGTCACCTGAGGTTTCGCCGAGGTTATAACTCTCTTTGGCAACATCAATACCAAACCAAGCAACCAGCAAACAGAAAGGCATCAGAAAGATCAGTGTGCCTAGCAGGTCAATAATGGCTTGCGCTTTAAAGCTCAATTGTTCGTAGAACACATCTACTCGAACGTGGCCACCTGCCTTTATGGCATAAGGGACACCTAATAGGAAAACGGCTGAGAAAAGGTGCCATTCCATCTCTTGGAAAGCGATTGAGACATCATTGAAGGCATATCTCATGACAACGTCATACACAACGTTAGCGATAAGTAGAATAAACAACATACTGGAAAGCCATCCCAGTGCATCACCGATACGATTAAACAGGCGTTCAATATAAATTAGACTTCGCATTCCCGACTCCATGGAATTTGAAAAGACATCGCGCAGCACAACTAACCCAAACTAAAAACGATTCAGTTTATAGCTAGCAATAGGCACGACGTAGAAAGGGTTCTTGGGCGTATTACAGGATTTATCCTGCTTAATTATTATGGTTAAAATGAACCCGCCGCTTAGTCACTCTTAGTTACCTAACAAGAATAGCTTTGGGTTCATTTAGCTTCAGTTCAAAAACTGTCGATTATTTCGCTTGGCTATTTAAATAAGCTCTATGTGAAATATCTGTCCATGAACGTACTTGCTCTAGGTAGCTTGCTTGTGAAGCTTGAATCTCTTTTGCCAATGCATCTTTCTCAGCGTGCTTAGCAAGTAGGCGATCGTTCGCTTCTTTCAGTGCAGACATAACCTCTGGTGGGAAATCTTTAACTTGTACGTCTGGGTATTCTGTTTTCATTGAAACCCAGTTCTTTCCACTTTCGTGCGTTGCTTGTGTGTACATGTCGTAAGCCGCTGTACGCATTGCAACACGCAAGATTTCTTGTAGGTCTTCAGGAAGCTTGTTCCATGTACGCTTGTTCACTAGGAATTGAAGCTCTGAACCCGGCTCATGCCAACCTGTGTAGTAGTAAGGCGCGATCTTGTGGAAGCCCATACGCAGATCAAGTGATGGGCCTACCCACTCTAGTGCATCGATTGTGCGACGCTCTAGAGACGTGTAAAGCTCACCTGGGGCAATATTGGTAGGTTTAGCGCCTAGCTCCGCTAGAATCTCACCAGCAAAGCCAGGGATACGCATTTTCAGACCTTGTAGGTCTTCCACACTGTTGATCTCTTTTTGAAACCAACCGCCCATCTGGATATCCGTATTACCACCTGGGAACGACATCAAATTATGTGGAGAGTAAACCTGCTCCATCAACTCCATACCACCACCGTGATAGAACCACGCGTATTGTTCAGCTGGCGTCATACCGAAAGGCATAGAAGTGAAGTAAAGCGTGTTTGGAACTTTACCTTTCCAGTAGTAAGAGCCTGAGTGCCCCATGTCGTATTGACCAGACTTAACCATGTCAAAAACGCCAAGCGGTGCTTTGTGTTTGTTCGCAGAATCGATTCTGATTTGCAGTCGACCGTTCGACATTTTCTCAGCCATCGCAGCCATGTTCTTCGTCGCGTCACCGAACACAGGGAAGTTTGGTCCCCATGTTTCAGCAAGCTTCAAGCGATAAACCTTATCAGCAGCAGTTGCACCAGTAGCGACCAAAGCTAAACAAGCCGCTGCAGTAACTGCAACGTTTTTAAAAACTCGTGTGAGGGAGTTAGAAATGAGACTCATATTCACGTCCTTTGTTAGGTTAACACTCTTTCTATGAGCATTTTTTATGATTCAACATAAGAGTGCACCGTGATGTAGCAACAAGATATCAGGGAGAGCACGCACGACGGACTCACATAAACTGCGTATTAGACCAAAGGATTACGTAGAACTACGTAGGAGATAATTTAGCGATGTCGATTTTAAAGGCTCTGGGAGATTCATTAGGGTAATTAGTATTGATAAATACCTAAGTAGTTATAGTGAAACTGCATTAACAATTGATTTCCATTTCGTGAGGAAGCTCTATTCTCGCCACACATCAAATACGCACTTAAATGCATTTATCCATATAAATCAAAGTTTCAGAGAATTAGACGTCCTACTTTGGTACCTACTGATTCGAAACATGGGACACGCGAAAGACAGGTGAATAACGTAAGGGGCCAGCCGATTGGAAGTAAGGCTTCTGGGGCTAGGTTCGAATGCTAGGTTTGAATATGAGTATGGGTTTAGGGGGTTGGATTTAGAGATTGAGATTAACATGATCCGTCAGATACAAAAAAGCCTCGATAATCGAGGCTTAAAAACTTTAACGAAGCGAATGTAATCCCGCGGGATTACATAGCTTTGTAGATAACCTTGTTACCTGCAAGCTGCTCTTTCGCTACTAGGTTTTCTTCAAGAAGTTTTTTCAATGCGCCTGTTGCCCATGAAGCTGCTTTCGCGTCTTCTTGACCAGCTGCTAGGCCGATACCTTTAGGGTTAATGCCTTCAGCATTGCTAACAACGATGTCTAGAACTTGTTGTTGCTTAGGAGTCAGTGCTACTGCAACTTCTTTAGTTGCTGCTACTGCTTTCTCTACCGCTGGTTTTGCTGCTACAGTTTTTTCTGCTACAACTTTCTCTGCGACAGGCTTCGCTTTTTTCGGCGTTGCCACTGCTTTAACTACAGCCGCTTTAGTGCGTTTCTGCAGTTTAGCCTGCACCTTACGCTTATGAGCAAGTCTCATTGAATATTTCTCCAGTTCACTGCTCTTTTCGCAGTGGTGAAAATTTGAAGCGCGATTTATACCAAAAAACCGGAGCTATTTGTAGAGTGAAGCGTCGAAAGTCGACGAAAAATACCGATATTGTCTACTAGCGTCTATTATTTAATCATCGACTTATCAATTCAGGGTCATATACACTGGTTATCCATCCAGACAAAAATATGAAAATTTGGTGTTGCCTATGGACACTCGTCACCTTACAAATTTCTCTTTGCCTTCATTCAAACGTTCGTATCGTATTCTCGCCATCATTTTAGGCTTCGTTTGCTTGATCGTTGCGCTCTACAGTGACAACCCAAAGTTACTGATCGTGGGTGCTTTTTGCATTATTGCCCTACTAGGAACTGGCTATTATTTAATGTTGCGCAGCAGAGTGATGTTCACGCTCACCCCCACTCACTTTCAACAGCATTTTTATAAAGGTGGATGGGTTTTAAAGTGGAGCAATATTGAAAAGATTGGCATGTGTACCTACGAACAAGAGGGTTGGCATCAACCTCTCCCTTGGGTCGGCATTAAAATGAAAGATTACTCGCCCTACCTTGACTCTATTTGCCCAAAAATAACCTGCGAATTATTGCTCAGCCAACGAGCACTTTTGTACTTGGGAGCGAAGCAAGCGGGTAAAGAATCGAACTTTGAAGATATGGTTTTAGACTCATCGCACTACCACACTCGTTGTACCGAAAACGGGTGTGTGGAATTAAGCCAATATAAAGAATCAAAGAATACCGACGAAGTGAGTTTCAGCGCTCAACAAACGCAAATGGATGCGGATTCATCCGATAAAGCAAATAATCACAACGCGGTGATTAAAGACTATTCTGGATTACAGGCGATGCTTGCCAACAGAATGAAATATCAAAGAGGCTTCCACGGGTATGACATTTTCATATCAACCCATGATCTGAATATCAGTGGGGAGGAGTTTGTTGGACTGGCTCGACGCTACTTGGCGGCAGCCGAACGTCTTTCTGATTAAAATTAACTGGTTTAAAAGTAAAACCGCACGCAATAAAAAAGCTTAGCTTCCATAACAAAAGCTAAGCTTCATTTTCAATCGTTCTTATATTAAATCAAAGATTTAATTAATAAATAGGCATCTCGTCGGCAACGAATGGATTTGATGCGCGCTCACGGCCAAATGTTGACTCAGGACCATGACCCGGTACGAATGTTACATCACTGCCTAGCGGCCAAAGCTTAGTCTTGATTGAAGCAATTAGCGTGTTGAAGTCGCCTTGCGGGAAATCCGTGCGACCAATAGCACCGTTAAATAAAACATCACCAACAAACGCCATACGCGCTTGCTCACTGAATAGCACGACGTGACCCGGAGTATGACCCGGCGTGTGAATCACATCGATAACTTGGTTACCAAAAGTCACTTTGTCGCCCTCTTCCAACCATGTGTTTGGTTCAAAGGCTTTACACAGTGGGAAACCAAACATCTGGCTTTGATTCTCTAGACCTTGAAGCCAAAAGTTATCGGCTTTATGCGGGCCAACAATGTTCACGTTCAAGATCTCAGCAAGCGGTACAGTGCCGCCCACATGGTCTAGGTGACCGTGCGTCAGTACCAAGTTCACCACTTTAACACCTAGCTCTTCAATGATCGCAGCCAACTGTTGAACGTCACCGCCCGGATCGACAACGATGCCTTCCATTGTCTCATCACACCACACAATTGAGCAGTTTTGAGAGAAAGAGGTAACAGGGACAACTTGATACTTGAGAGACATATACAAACCTTAAAGGGCAAACTGAAATTTGGGCAAACTATGACATTGGATGTCTACTTTGACAAGTCCCTACCGTTTCGCTCGCAATCTAAGCCTAGCGCTACCAGCTGCGAACTGGGCCAGTATCGATATGGATAAAGTTGCTACGTGCATAATAACCGACACCACCCGCGTTCAGGCTTTTGGCTACGTCTCTTAATTCTTTTAGGTTGACGCCATCAATACGGAAATCAATCGCTTTACCCAACATGTGGTAGCTCTTCTTAGCTACGCCACTCGACTTAGAGCGCAATGCTTCATTGGTCGCAGGAGAGCGGTAACCAGAGATGATTTGAACTTCTTTTTGAATACCTAAGACATTTTGAATCTGAGTGATCTGATCAAACAGGTTCTTATCCATTGGGTGAATTTCATTACGGCGGAAATCGCGACATAATTTGCTGAGGCGTGCCATCTCGTCACCAACATAGTTAGTGCCATCGAAATAACAGGTCTCTAATCGTTCACCAGTGTGAAGATTGTTCATGCTAATCGTTCTTGGTTGATCAGGGTATGAAGCAAAAGCGATAGAAGGAGTAATTGAGGCGACAACAGCGGTACCACCAGCGTAAGTCAGAAACTGACGGCGTGAAAATAAACTTTGAGACATACAGCAAAAAAACCAATTAGATCGAACGAAAAATGCACGATACATAATGGTAATTGCTGCGTCAACGTACAAAAACCGCCCAAAAGGTTAGTATTTGTAACCTTTGCACGGTTAGTTATTGATCCACATTATAATTTTATCAATAGAAGCTTGGTTGTCATTTTTTGGTCAAGATCACCCTTATTGGCTTCACTGATAATTAACCACCCTCTTTATCATATTGATAGATGTCACCACGATACTGTATGCCCCCTTCTTCAAACAATACGGTTTGATAAATGATATGTACGGGGATTCGCTTCTTGAGTCGCACCTTAGTATTAGGAGCAAGGTCATCACTTTGGTTAGGTACTTTCCTTACCTGGGTAGCAAACAACAACTCAGCCAACTCCTCTGCATGTTCAACACGTATGCAGCCGGAGCTATAAGCACGGAAGTCGTCATTAAACAGACCTTTACTTGGCGTATCGTGCAGATAGATCGCTCGCTTGTTAGGTGTGTTGAACTTATACAAACCTAATGCATTGCGCGAGCCTGCCTGCTGACGCATGCGATATGGGAAAGAATTGAAATTGATGGTCTGCCAATCGATCTCAGTGGTATCGACCGTCTCCATAGTGCGCCAACCATCAATCACTTGGAAGTTGTGTGTATCTAGATAGCTTTCGTCCGCTTTCACCTTAGGCAAGATGTCTTTGACCATGATTTTCCATGGCACATTCCAAGTCGGGTTTAGGATGACCGAATCGAGATTTATCTCTAAAAGTGGTGTTTTTCGCGACTTTCTGCCCACCACGACTTTGGACTCAAAGACCTCTTCGCCATCTTCCCAATACTTCATATCAAAACTAGGGACATTGACGACGATGAGAGAGTCTCTGTCTCTAGGCCACAAACGAACACGTTCGGCATTCAGAGCCAATGAAGTCAATCGATCATCAAAGCTCATGTTGATCCATTTGATCGTATCTGGCCCGACGATCCCATCGTCTGTAAGGCCGTGCATGCGCTGGAAAGATTTAATCGCCGTTTGCAGATCTCGATCGAACTCAGGAAAATCGACCGCGATCATCGAAGTATCAACACCGACCAAAGCAATACGCTCAACAAGAACCGTTTTGTCTGAAAGCTCGTCACCCAAGCGCTTCAAACCTTTCTGTCTATATCGTTCAATATTGAGTTCAGAGGCGGTTTCTAACACCGAATAGGTTGCTTTGAATTGGTCAAAATCCCCAACAGGCGGCGCGTAAGACAACACCATCTCCAATAAGTAATCATTGGCGACGCTGCTTTTTAATCTCATCAGGATATGCGGAGAAGGCGCTGGTAATTTGGAATGCAGCTTGCCCGAGAAGTACCACTCTTTACCTGCAAGCGGCGCATTTTCAACGTAGCTCAGGTAGTAGATAAAAGTATCGGTGAGTAATATGTCCAACTCTTGCCATTGAGCATGGGATTGATAGTGACGAATTTGCTTGAGTTGTCGATCGAAGAGTGGTGCCATTTGAGCTTGTTCGAGAAGCGACAATTGAAATTCAAACGCCTTAACAAGTTCAGGCGAATCCCACAAAATTGGAAGAGATGAGTCTTGATAAATACTTTGGGTAAGCTCTGGATAAATCAGCATAAAAGAGAGCTCTGAATCAGCCGGAATAAATCGGCTCTCGTCAGAACTCGTATAGCTCCATGCATGCACAGAAACTAACACCAATAATCCACAGAAGTATTTTGCTAACATGCTTAACCCCATCACCAATCATCTCATAAGTATGGCAAAGAAATAGGAGTAAGCATGTTATTTTTTAAGGAGTTTTATGAACTAGATTGCACTCCAATGGTTATCCCACTGGACGGATGATTGCTGACTGGATTTTTTATAAGGCTTGCGTTGGCTCACCACACTGCCCGCTCCAGAGCTGAGTCGAAACTCACCATCAAGTAGCACTGCGCCAGAAGCATCAGACAACGCAGAGAGTTCCACTAACTCTTTAGTCTCTTTGGACCAAATACCATAACAGTTGCCTCTTGGCGAAGTCGCAATAATCCAATCATCTGACGCCGCAATACTGGCGATATAGTGATTGAACCTTGCCCATTGCTCTGGTTCCGCGTTCAGTGATTCAAACTGTCCGCCTTTGGTATGCATCGCCAACAGCGAAGGATACTCATCTGGTTCACCACGATATTGCTGGCCACATAGTACGGTTTCAGCACCATCATGGGCTAAGTGTCGAATGCTCAGCTTCTTGTCTAGCAATTCAACCTGATCAAGCAGCGCACCTTCAGGTGAAACATAACTTAAACTCGGTTGCATTGAATTCAAGTTTTTCGGTGTTCTACCGTCAGTATGAACGCCGCCAACACCAATCGCGAGATTACCATCCGGCATGATGATCACTTCATGAGGGCCGATACCAAAGCCCGTGAACTCCTCGACCTTACGATAGCCTTGTGAGACATCGTAAACACCAATCACACCTTGGCTACTGTCGGTTTTCCCTTCCGTGGCATACAGTAACTTGCCATCTAATGAGTAAACGCCATGACCATAGAAGTGGCGATTGTTACCTTTCACAACCATCTTGATCTGCTGACCATTTTTATAGTCAAACACCATAAAATAGTCACCAGGACGACGAGCAAAAACCACCGCATGTGATGATGTTGGGCAAATTGCGACGCCATGCCCACGATCTGGGATCGGCAGTTGACTCAACGGCATACCATATTCGTCAGCCACAACCGCTGAATATTGGCCACGACCATTAAGCGCACAGCCGATCAGTTGAGGATCATTAGATGTGCTTGCGGCGCCAGAGCGACTAGCGCAGCCAAACGGAAGTACAGGTACAGCAGCACAACCCAGTGCAGCCTTGAGTAGCGTTCTTCGTGTAGTATCAGTCACCATCGGTAGCATTAAATCCTATTACCACGCCAAGCTCTATTGCCACTTCTTCATGAATCAGGTACTTCAAACGTTCTAGTTTGTTGTATTGAGTCAGCACATTTCGATAGCCCTCTTTGCTCTGCAGCAACTCGAACAAACTTGAGTCTGTAGGCCAAGTATCTAACGTTAGCGTGAACTGGTCAGCAACACGGTCAGCAAGGTCATTTAAGCCCTTCTCTCTCAACAAGCCGTCTAGGCCATTGCCATCGGCTAGGTACAAATTCTGAAGTGCTGCTACATTCGCTTTTAGTTGAGTCATCGAAGTTTGTGCACGCCATGATTCTGAGAAGTAAGGACGCGGATGACCGATTTTAGCCATCGGACGACTCAGCTTTTTCATGCTGTAATCAAGTTGGTTGGTCAATAAAGCGATGTATTCGGACTCCCAACGAGTCTCGTCTAACGCTAGCCAAGGGTTAACCTGCCATGCCTGTGCAATCGAAGATGACTTAATCGCTAAGTTTTCAGTAATCGCTTGTGATGATTGGCAGCCTAGTGCTTTGTCTTGAAGCAGTGACGATTGCTCGTCATAAAGCGACCATTCCAACGCACCCAGCCCTTGAACGGTCACGCTCTGCTGTGCGATTTCGTCTTGAGACCATGCTTTATCCTGCTGAGTCAATTGACGCATTTTAAGACCGGTGGTGTTCTTCTTATCAGGCCAAAATTGAATATTCCAGCTCTCTTCAAGTGCCGCAGTTGGGCCTCTTTCTTGTCCTTGCAGTGCCATCCAACTGTTCATGGTGAGCTGCCACTGACTTTTCAAAGCATCTAACTCAACATCATTAGTTTGGCAGTAACCCTGCATCAAGACTTCTAGCTCATTGGCTTGCTTGGCGAATAGGACGGCAGAATCAAACTCTTGTTGATAGACACTGCGACTGATGTGATCGGTCGTATCTGCTTGATAAGAAACACCATTAACCTCAGATGAAGCAGCTTGCTCACCCGATGATTGGCAGCCTGCCATGATTAATACCGACAAAGGCATTAACAAAAATTTATGCGTCATGCTGTTACCTTACTTCCTAATTTTTCTTTTAATTATATGAGTTCATTAAATACCAAACGACCGCTGAACTCGTATTCCTACACGTTCAGCGGTTGTGTTCTTTGGGTTAACTCGATCTTTGAATGTCTGAATCTCAGACCGACTATAGCGAATTCAAAAACGCCAGTAGTGCTTCACGCTCAGTGGCATTCAAAGACAGAACGTTTTGTTTCGCCATTTCTGCTTCACCACCGTGCCAAAGTACCGCTTCCATAACGTTTCTTGCGCGACCGTCATGAAGCAGGAACGTATGACCATTCACTTCTTTGGTATAGCCTAATCCCCATAATGGCGTCGTACGCCACTCTTGGCCATTGGCAAGATATTCAGGGCGATTGTCGGCTAAGCCTTCCCCCATATCGTGCAACAACATATCGGTATACGGACTGATTAATTGCTTAGACAACGCAGGTAACCCTTCACGCTCTGCTGTGCGAATTTCAGCTTGGTGGCAACTCTGACAACCAACGTCTTTGAATAATTTTTTACCTTGCACGACGGCTGGGTTGTCGACGTTGCGACGAATAGGGACCGCTAAATGCTGCGAATAGAACTCAACAAAATCTAGAATATTGTCGCTGACTTCTGGCTCGCCACCATTTGGGAAATCATCACAGGTTGATTGCGCTGATGTGCAGTTTTCATTCGGGAATAAGCGACTCGTTAAGCCCAAATCACCGTTAAACGCCGCCGCATTTTGCTGCATTAGGTTTGGCTGGCCAGCTTTCCAACCGAATCGACCCAACGCCATTTCGTTAGTTTGAACATCAAGAACGTAGTTCGCTTTGCCTGAAACACCTTGCTTGTCGGCCAACTGCTGTTTAGCAAATCCGAGAATCGTTTCTTGCGGGATGCTTTCAAGTAAACCAAGGCCAATCATTGGCGGCGCAACACGAGCTGAAAACTCAGTTTTAGGATGCATCTCGCCAAAGGCAAGATCAGTAATCTTTAAAATTGGTTTACGCAAAGTAACGACTGTACCGTCTTTGAATTCAACAGGAACATCGGTGTAGCTGATGTTCACTTTGCCCTCGGGTTTTACACCTTGAAGCGCGAAATCTTGTAACTGGCCGCCGTAAGTTGGTTCAGGAATACCACCATCACGAATGAAGGCTTGTCTCTGCTCTGGCGTTTCAGCAGGGATACTTAAGCGGACCAACAATGAAACCGCGTTCTGGTCACCTTTTTCAGGCGCATGACCACGACCATCTTTGATGTGACAGTTTTGACAACCGTTGGTATTGAACAATGGACCTAATCCATCACGCGCATCGGTTGATGACGGCGCAGGAACCCAAGGGTTTCTAAAGAAGCTGTTACCTACGCTGAAATCCAAGCGTTTGCTCATTGGAAGGTTGGCTGCAGGAAGAGAAAAAGCGTTCGCGCCCTCTTTCTTTACTGTGGTTTTTCCACCAGAGTAGGTTTCATGGGCGTGCAACGGAGATAAGAAAAACAGTGCGGTTAATAGTGAGGCTGATAGATACGACTTCATACATTGCCTTGCTGTGTTTTTGATTTTAGTTTTTATTAGAGAGTAACTTTTTTGAATAACAAACAATTAAGGGCTCAATAAGAGCCCTTACATTGATTTGGCCTCGGGTTCTTAGAACTCGTGATCCGCTGTGTCTGGGTTTAGGCTATCAATGCCAATAACACCAGCAGCACGCTCGATTGCAGCGGTTTGAGACACTAGCGCAACAATTGTTTTGTTTACTAGCGCGTTACCTGCAGCGTTGTCAGCAGCAATTAGCTGATCGAAGTGCTGGTTATTTTTCTCTGCTGACACAACAAGTTGACCAACTTGCGCACGTGCTAGGTCAAACTGCTTTTGAATCTCTTTCGCCGCTTGCTCGTCTTTTTGCTCTACTAGGTCAAACAGGCTAGGACCAGAAAGTAGAGAACCATCTTCACGCTTGTACAAGCCAGTGTATACGTTGTAGATACCTTGCTCGTTGTAGTAGTGAGAGTTATGCGTGTTATCCGAGAAACAATCATGCTCGTCTTCAGTAGAGTTTGCTTCTAGTGCAACTTTCATACGCTCACCCGCTAGTTCACCTAGAGATAGTGAGCCCATACCAAATAGCATTTTACGTAGGCCGTTCTCGCTAGATTCAGAAAGAAGCTCTTGACGGTAGTTGCCTTTCTCGCCTTCAGCCCACTGCTTTTCCATCCACTCTAGGTCTTGGATAAGTAGTTCAGCTGATGCTTTTAGGTATGCGCCACGACGGTCACAGTTACCATTAGTACACTCAGCACCAACAACGAAATCAGTGTAAGCACGCTCACCTGCACCGCTGTTAGTACCGTTTAAATCTTGGCCCCAAAGTAGGAATTCAATCGCGTGGTAGCCAGACGCTACGTTCGCTTCAGAACCACCGATCTCGTTCAGGTCTGCAATTAGCTCTGGAGTAATGTTAGTTGCGTCTACTGTTGTCTGACCAATTTGGAAAGTCTTATTTGCAACGATGTTTGCGCTAGCGCCTTCGTTACCAAGTTCATATTGGTAATCAGTCGAAACGTAATCGATAAGGCCTTCATCTAGCGGCCATGCATTTAATTGGCCTTCCCAATCATCTACAACAACGTTACCAAAGCGAAATACTTCAGACTGTTGGTAAGGTACACGAGAGTCTAGCCAAGCTTGCTTTACTTGTTCGAAATTGCCAGCAGAAGGAGAAGCTAAGAAGGTATCAATAGAAGAGTTCAACGCTTTTGCTGTAATTACTGAATCTGCAAACACTGCATGAGCAATATCGGCGTAATGTTCTACAACTTGATCTTGAGTTACTGCTGCAAAAGAAGAAGCAGAGGCAAAAATGAGTGACGAAGTTACGGCTTTTGTCACTAAAGATTTAATGGTCATGAAGCATCCTTGTTGAGCTTTGAATTATTATTCGTAGTAATAGTGCAAACCATTATCATTTACACTACAGATTTGAATAATACAAACTTACAATTTTATTGCAAGATAAATACAAAAAAACCTCACATTTGTGAGGTCTTTAAATACTTTTGTGCTATAGCAATAAAAGGAAGCTTATCAAATATCCAGATTATGCTTACCGTGTGAGACTTTCGCCTTCAGGTAACTCTCATTTCCCGACTTGATATGTGCAGAAGTATTCACCACTTCTTCAATCTCAATACCGAAAGATTTCAGCTCATTGATCTTCTTAGGGTTGTTAGTAACCAAGCGGATTTTTGTGGTTCCTAAAGCGCGAAGCATTTCTGCCGCTTCGGTAAAGTCGCGTAAATCATCACCAAAACCTAGGTGGTTATTCGCTTCATAGGTGTTCATGCCTTCGCTTTGCAGACGGTACGCATCGATTTTGTTATACAAACCAATACCACGACCTTCTTGCCGTAAGTAAAGAATCACTCCCCCCGTCTCACCCATAATTCTGATGGTTTCATCTAACTGCTCACCACAGTCACAGCGAGAAGAATGAAAAACATCACCAGTCAGGCACTCAGAGTGCATACGAACAAGAGGTATGTCTTGTGTCTTATCCGCTGATTTAAATATCACAGCAACATGCTCTTTATCTGTTTTCAATCCATGAAAAGACAGAAGTTCAGCATCAATACTGCTTGTTACCCCTACTTTGAAATCTATTCTGGCACGCACTTCCGCCATAGCTATACTCACTTGAAAATTCGATGTATTTAACAACACTACACTATATGTCTAGGCAATATTTTGTAGCTAACTATCTAATGATAGACACTATGAGGCTGTTAACAATTTTTTTCAAGGTCGACCACGTACAAATTGTTATATTATAACAATTAATTTTCTGGGTAACAAAAAACCCCACGTTGGGATGACCAACATGGGGTTATAAATCAATCAATTGCGGCTAAGACTACACTTTTTGCGGAACGATCAGCTTAGTTGAGTTTGCTTCCAGATAACAAGCTGCACCCAAGCATTCTCTAATTCACTTAACTCTTCTTGTGTCAGTGTAGAGATGCTCGACTTTGCACTGTATTTTTCTGCCCATTTATCAGAACGGACATGAGTATAGAACTCTTTTTTTAAATTTGAGATTACGTTATCCACAAACACATCCTTATATAACAGTGCTTAGCCTTTATAATCCGTTAATATTACAAAATACAGCTCAATTGGTAAACAGTAATACACAATTTTTATGAGTCATTCCTAACACTCGCTACTGATAAATATACAAACAAAAGAAATAATAGGCTCGGTAACAACCAAAGTAATATGTTTGAAACACTCATTGCTGGCTTATAAAGCACAAATTCACCAAACCTTTCTGTCATGTACTGAGTGATTTCATTGTTACTCTTCCCTGCTTTCACCATATTGAATACAACAAGGCGTAAATCTTTTGCTATGGGAGAGTTCGACTCAATCAAATTTTGATTCTGACATTGTGGACAGCGCAGCGATTTTGCCAAACTAATAGCACGCTGTTGTTGATTAGGGCTTTCAAACTCAAATAACTCTACCTGAATGCTTGTATCTTTATCACTCGCCGTAAACAAATCCTCAGCTAATACAGGGAAGTTGACGACAATAGCAGCGCTAAGTATGAGCACTATGTTGAGTAGGAACTTCATCATCCATTTGTACCTTTAAAATAGTGAGCGAGTTCTTTACGCCAAACCGATTCATTAATCACACCTAGCAACTTCTTCACTATTTGGCCTTCAGCATCGACTAAATACGTCTCAGGAGTACCGATTACGCCCAGCTCTAAAGCCAACTTCCCTTGAGGATCACTGATCACAGTTGAGTATGGGTTGCCATCGTTGGACAATACATTGAGCGCTGCCCCAGGGTTATCTCGATAATTGAGACCCACAATTGGAATGCCTTTCTTCTGCAGTTCGAGTAAAAAAGCGTGCTCGGTTTTACATATTCCGCACCATGAAGCCCATACATTGACCAGTTGGTAAGGATGTTGAGTAATATCAGAAAGCGTAAGCTTAGCCGTTTCAGAACTTAATATTTCAGAGCTTAATGCTTCAGAATCGAATGACTCATCAGTAACGAGTTTTTCTGCCGTAAATTCAGGGAAAGCCCTTTTTTGCTCTGAAACGCTGGTCGTTTGTTGCTTATTGTCGAGCGCATATGAAAATGCAACGACCAAAGCAACAGCCACTGAAAATAGAGCAATGAGTTTATTACGAACGCTGATATGCATACTGTGCAGCCTTAACGGTTTTCTTTTTACGATTGGTCAGTGAAAGCACAGCACCTAGAATTGAGAACAACCCACCAAACCATATCCAACGAGCATACGCTTTGTACTGAACTCGAAATGCATAAGCGGTAGCGTCAACTTTCTCACCCATGGTGATATACACATCGCCATGCCAGAACCATTTCATTGCGGGCTCGCTCATGTTCATCACTCGAACTTGGTAATGTCTTCTTTCCGGCGAAATAGAAAAACTTTGCTCGCCAGTATCTAGCTTAAGTATCGCCTTTTCAGCGGTAAAGTTTGAGGTGACATAAAGCTCTGTATCTTCATGAGCAAGCGTCCAGTCCATAAACTCCACCTGTTCATCTGGGCTTAATTTATAGCTGCGCTCAAACGAGTGGTAACTGTTCATTGCAGCACCTACAGCTAAGACCGCGACACCGACATGGGCAAAGGTCATCACCCAGACTTTTTGTTGGAACTTGGAACTGCGCGTTACCGCTAGGCCATAAACATGAGTGAGTAAAACCCAAAATGCGAGTGACCATGTCATCAGAGCCATCACTTGTCGTTGGACTTGTTCCACTTGCCAAGAATAACAAACGTAACCCAATGCCAACGACACCAGAGCTAACAGTGAAATAACACCTTTGGTTGCTTGAGGTTTAACACTCAACAATGGGGCTAAGCCAACCACGCCAAGTGCGAGTAAAGCCAAAGGCGCAATCAACAGATTAAAGTATGGCGCGCCCACCGATATGTTACCCAGCCCAAGCAGCTCAAAGACCATTGGATAAAATGTACCAAACACCACAACAGCGGTCGCCAGTACAAAAATGAGTACCGCAACTAGGCTTAAAAAGCTCTTACTGGCGAAGCTAGTAATCGGGTTAGATTCAAAAGACTCCCCTCTAATGATAAGAAGAGAGAAAGAGCTCACTAGCACCAACATCAATATAAGTAGTAGTGCGATACCTTTGGTCGGGTCGACCGCAAACGCATGCACCGACGTTAATACGCCAGAACGAACAATAAAGGTGCCTAAGATACTCAAACAAAATGTAATGAAAGCAAGGCTTAGAGACCACTTCAGAAGCTGTTGTTTACCCTTGGCAACACCTAAACAATGCAGCAAGGCTGTCGAAGTGAGCCACGGTAACAAACTGGCATTTTCAACAGGGTCCCAGAACCACCAGCCGCCCCAGCCTAATTCGTAATACGCCCACCAAGAGCCAAGAATGATCCCTGCGGTTAAAAAAATCCAAGCGACTAGACACCAACTGCGACAATGGGCAACCCAATCAAACTCAATAGGATCAACCAGCAAAGCGGCAACGGCAAATGCCAGCACCACAGAAAAGCCGACATAGCCAAGGTAAAGTAATGGAGGGTGAAAGATCAGACCGACATCTTGCAACATTGGATTAAGGTCACGCCCTTCTAACGGCAAAATCGAATTCATTTCAAATGGGTTTGATGCGAATAAGGTGAACCAAGCAAATATCGCGAGCAGTAGATTCATTACCCACAACACACGGCTTTGGTATTCATTCGAATAATGTTTTTGTAAGGCAATAACGCCAGACCAGACGCTGATCGTCAGTACCCAAAACAACAAGGAACCTTCATGGCCTGCCCATACGGCTGCAAGCTTAAAAAATGAGGGTAATTGAGTATTTGAATGTTCAGCGACATAGAGGATAGAGAAGTCATCACTGACAAAGGCATAGCCAAGCAATGCGACAGAAGTGACAGAAAACAATGCACTTGAAAGAGAGAAACTGCGGACTAAACCTATATTTTGCGTCCGTTTGTTTAGCATTTGATAAAACGAATGCACACCAATAATGCTACTGAGTACAGCAACCAACACTAAACTAAACAGCCCCAAAGAACCGACCATATCACCTCAATAAGGCTCCGCTTGAGCAGAGCCGATCTGAACACGCATCTTATGTTTATTTAAAGCATGTTCATTAATAAGCAGATATTTAGTATCTAACATCTGCTCACTAATAAACTTGAGCAAAATTAAGCTATCGTTAACTGCCCTGCATAAAGGACAAAAGTTCGCAGCATTAATACGCCCATTAGGCTTAGCGAAGTCACGGAGAAAATATACACCGAGCTATGGCGGATTGAGGTTGGTGTGACGGCATTCAACAACAACGGTAAAACCATGCCGACACCGATGACGCCATACCAGAACCAACTCGCCCAGAAACCACTGCCAATTGCGTTCCATACTGCTTGTTCACTTTGACCGCCAGCGAAGATCAGCCCAGTAAAGAAAGTAATAAGAACAAACAACTCAAACATCACAACCGGGCGTTCAAATCCGTGGATCCATGAAATACTCGGGCTATGAGGTGATTCTTTAAAGACCAACACACCAAATAAAATACACGCCGCCGCACCCGAAGATAAACTCGAGAACAAGAACAAAATCGGCAGTACTGGGTTATTCAATAGTGGGAAGGTATTTAAAGCTGACAGCAAGAATCCGGTATAAGCGGCAAGCATCAAAGCAAGAACAGCTAGGAATATTTCCAGAGCATTCTCAAACACTTCTAATTTGCCAATCCAGTTACCAACAAAATCGAGTCGTCCTTTTAACCATGTTTGGTCATTCAAGAACACGACAATTTGACCTCTAAATATAATGCCGATCCAAAGGAACAAGATCACCATATACACTTGGAATAAGATCACACCCATCGACATCACAGACGTTGGATTATAGAAGATCATGATCTTCCAAAATGACAGTGGTTTTGTCAGGTGGAAAACCAAGATCAGCAAGCCTGAGATGATCCCAAATGGCGCAAGAAAAGCTGTCGCCTTTAACACACCATTATGAGCAGGATCGCCTTCAATAACCTTGCGCTTAAGGTAAATGGAGATCATTACGGCACCCGCCGACATCCCCGCGAGAAATAGATAGATTGCTATAATCCAGTCCCATACCACGGTACCAGACTGAAAAGCTGCGTCCCATGCACTCATAATCAAATCTCCCCTTTTTGGTGTGGCACTTTATAGAGTTTTGGTTGAGTGCCTAGATAGGCTTTATCTCTGTAAACCACCTCGGATTGAAGTACTTGGTTTATCTCACTCTTAGGGTCATTTAAATCGCCGAATGTCAGCGCTTTGGTTGGGCAAGATTCGACACAAGCAGGCAACTTCCCTTGTGCTAGATTGGTATCACGACAGAAGTTACATTTATCGGCTGACTTGTTCTCTGGATGGAAAAAGCGCACTTGATATGGACACGCTAACAAACAGTAACCACAACCGACACACTTCTCTTTATGGACATCAACAATGCCCGTTTTTTCATCTTTGTAGGCAGCCCCTGTTGGGCAAACCATCACACACGGCGCGTTATCACAATGCTGGCAAGAGTTACGAGTAAAACGGTAATCAACATTGGGATATTCGCCTTGGGGCTCACTCTTAATAATTTCTAAGCGCGATACACCTTCAGGTACTTTGTTTACTTCACGACATGCTTCGGTACAGGCGGTACAACCAATACAAGCGGTTTCGTCATGAATCATTCCATAACGTTTAGTGCCATCTTCTTGAACATTGGCTAGCGTCTTGCGACTTGTTACTGCCGCAGTTCCCGCTACACCTGTGGTAAAAATAACGGCACCAGCGCCTGCTAAAAAGTTTCTTCTTGAGCAGCTCATAGATTACTCCTCTTCTTTCTTCTGGTTGAAGTCTGAATGGCAATCCACACACAGCTTGATGGTTTGCTTCTTATCTAAGCCCAACACCTTTGCTTCAGTCGCATGAACATCATGGCAGTTTGAACACGTTAAGTTTTGCGCGTGAACATCGTGAGTCCAACTCGCTTCACGCAGATCATCAGGCTTGTGACAATCGATACATTGGCTATTGGCATCTAAAATTAAGCTAGGGTCTAGGAAAACCTTTTCAGTTCCCGGTTGTGATTGAGCCTCGCGATACTTCACCACTTCAGGCGCACCTTCACGGTGATCGGGGCTAATAGAACTATGAC
Organism: Vibrio sp. 10N.247.310.24; assembly: GCF_041467175.1. Taxonomy (NCBI): domain Bacteria; kingdom Pseudomonadati; phylum Pseudomonadota; class Gammaproteobacteria; order Vibrionales; family Vibrionaceae; genus Vibrio; species Vibrio sp. 10N.247.310.24. The sequence goes on along the minus strand of NZ_JBFSUD010000020.1, from coordinate 23,827 downwards.
AGTCGGTACAATTTACTTCGCGGCCAAGCAAAGCGTGTGCACTTTCACCATGTGAACCCAATACCGTTTCTTTTGAATCTTTATGGCATTGAACACACTTGTAGTCTTTGTCGCGGATTAATTCGACTTCATGTCTTGTTGATTCTCCTACTGGCGTAACAGCAGGCTCAGCAACAGCATGAATGGAATAACCATAGAGGCAGAATGCTAGAAGGGATTTAAGCATTATGACTATGGCCAATTTAATATTGCCCATTTTATCCTTTCCTTATACCGGCATTATTTAACTCTCAACTAAATAATATTCCGGTTAAACAAAAGTACCCTTAAACGATATTATTACCGCTTAAATGATATCAATTCTTATTTTGGATAAGCCACAACGCTTTCTATAGTTAGAATATACCTCTAATTGGGTAATACGAAATTTGGATGGGTTAATCTGTGAACGCAATCACCCTATTTATATCATGGTCAATTTAGGTAATTGATTGTTATATATGATAATAATTCTCAATTAAATTTTAATAACACTGCCAACCAATACCCCTTTAGGGGTATATAAACTTCAACGTGATTGAAGTCACTACCATTAATTGATCTAAGACAAGCTATACCCAACACGTAACAAAATGTGTTTGTTTATGAATTAATATAAACAGGAATTCTCCAGTTCTTAATTTGAATAGCAAACTCACAACGCTTGGTATAAGAATCAGTATATTGGAGATATCACTGTGAAAAAGCATTGGATACGTAATTCGGTCACAGCACTATTAATGGTTAGCGCATCACTAGCAAGCGCGACCAGTTTTGCTGCGTCTGAACAAAAAGAAATTGGCGATCCTCGTAACGACCAGTTCGAGCAAAACCACCCAGATCAATATCATTCATGGAGACAGACTTCAGAAAGCGAAACCATAGAAGATGCACTAAAAGAAGATCCCAACATGGTCATCATGTGGGCTGGCTACGGCTTCGCAAAAGATTACAACAAGGCACGTGGTCACTTTTATGCGATTGACGATGTACGACAAACACTTCGTACTGGCGGCCCAACGGACGAAAGCTCTGGTCCAATGCCAATGGCGTGTTGGAGTTGTAAGAGCCCAGATGTCGCTCGTGTTATCGAAGAGCGTGGTGAAGATGGTTATTTTGAAGGTAAATGGGCGCGTCTTGGCAACGAGATCATTAACCCTATTGGCTGTTCAGACTGTCACGACACCCAAAGCGAAGGCTTTAAGAATGGTGAGCCTGCACTGAAGGTGACTCGTCCTTACGTTGAGCGTGCATTTGAAACGATTGGTAAAAAGTTTGATGAGCAAAGCCGCTTAGACCAACAAGCTTCTGTTTGTGCTCAGTGCCACGTGGAATACTACTTCACAGGGCCAACCAAAGGTGTGAAATTCCCTTGGGACCAAGGTACAACGGTCGGCGACATGGAACGTTACTATGATGCAATCAACTTTAAAGATTGGACGCATAAAGTATCGAAAGCACCCATGCTGAAAGCACAGCACCCAGGTTTCGAAACATGGCGCGAAGGCATCCACGGTAAGAACAAAGTCGTTTGTGCTGACTGTCATATGCCGAAAGTGACCAAAGAAGATGGCACCGTTTATACCGACCATAAAGTGGGTAATCCATTCGACCGCTTCGAAGATACGTGTGCAAACTGTCACACTCAATCGAAAGAAACCATGCGTAACATCGTTTCAAGCCGTAAAGCGCAAGTACTGAACATGAAGCTGACAGCCGAGAAACAAATCGTTGCTGCTCACTTTGAAGCAGGCGCAGCATGGGAAGCGGGTGCGACAGAGCAAGAGATGGAACCTATCCTACTGGATATCCGTCACGCTCAATGGCGTTGGGACTACGCTATCGCGTCTCACGGTATTCATATGCACGCACCTGAAATCGCTCTAGAAGTGCTAGGTACTGCCGTTGACCGCGCCGCGGATGCTCGTACTAAGATTGTTCGTCTACTGGCGAAGAAAGGCATCACCGATCCAATCGAGATTCCAGATATCTCGACAAAAGAAGCGGCTCAAAAAGCGCTTGGAATGGACATGGATAAGATGAACGCTGAGAAACAACACTTCTTAGACACGGTTGTTCCTAAATGGGAAGAGCAAGCTGAAAAGCGTGAAGCCAACTACGAATACTAGTTTCTTCAATTAGACCATTAAGTAAAAACCAGTCACACTATTGTTGTGTGGCTGGTTTTTTAGGTTTTGGGGGAATACACATCAATATCGCCCCCCCGATCCACTCGCCAATTCAAGGGATAAACAATGAAAATCTTACTTTCGCTTTCGGCATTATGTATTGCACTACTCAGTTCAAGCGTTCACGCATCTGAGCGTGCTGAGACTGGGTGGGAATTAATAGAGAAAGGCGCATTAGTGGTTGATGTCAGAACACCTGCAGAGTTCGAACAAGGGCATCTAGACAACGCCATCAACTACCCTCTTTCTGAAGTGGCTACTCACTTTGCTAAGATAGATAAAGACCAACCCATCGTGTTGTACTGCCGCAGTGGCAATCGTTCAGGGCAAGCTTATCAATTCTTGCACGCTCAAGGGTTTACTCAAATCCACAATGCTGGTGGCTTAATCGAAATGCAGGAAAACCAATAGTCTTCGAAATGAGGTCTTAAGTAAGATCGCCTCTTTAGCAATTAGCCAAGCTTAACGGATCATCTGTTTGGCTTGGTTGATCGAATGGATAATAGAGACACGATCAATGCCCTTCTGATTGGAATCTAAGATTTGAGTCCACGCATCGATCGCTTGTTGATAGCGCATACTGATGAAGTGATCGGTCGCAATCAGCATCAATGCCGTACGATCATTGGGATCAAGCTGCATTGAGTGCTCCAACAACGCATTAACATCATCACTCATCGCTTGAGAGCTAAGATAATAAAGTGCAGTTGCTTTGGCAGCATAGAGGCCCGAAGGCGCTTGAGGGTCTAAGCGAATCGCATAATCGTAGCAAGTGAATGCCGCATCAAACTCCCCTTTCTGCATGTACACACCACCAAGCTTAAACCACAAGTCGGATTGATTCGGGTCTTGCTTGAGGCTTTGTTGAAGCTCATCTTCGAAATCTGTTGCCGTGTAGTTATTGCTATCATCCAAAGAAAGTTGAGGTAACTCTTGTTTCAGTTGAGACCAGACCAGCACGCTCAAAGCCACTGCAGTAAGAGAAATCACCACATTGCCTTTTAGATGGCTGCCATTGTTGCTCGCGGCAATAACGACCGCGATCAAAAACAGACTCATTAGTACCAACGCAACCAACAACCAGATATCCATTCCACATCCCTTTTATTTAGATCTCCCCCTACTCTATCGTTTTCGCCCTGCCTCGTTATTGATCAAAGTTTAGCGTTCGAGATTTAGTGATCAAACTTTCGCATAAAAGCGACGGGGTAAGGTTGGTGCTAAAACCTAAACCATAAGCCATAAGCCATAAGCCATAAGCCAAATGAGAAGAGAAGAGAAGAGAAGAGAAAAAGAGTGAAATGACAGGCAATAAAAAACCGAGCACTTAGGCTCGGTTTTTTCATTGGTAAGCTTAATTACTTAACGTAATCGAGATTACTCAGTGTCTTGCTCGCTATCACTTTCAGAGTCAGAAGCATCAGATGCTTGCTCTTCACTTGATTCAGAAACAACAGCCGTTTCAGCGTTTACTGCGTCAGCATTTGCTTCTTCAGTTTCTTCGCCTTCAACAATCTCCGCTTCTTCTACTTCGTCGATACGTTGTAGACCTACAACATTCTCGTCTTCAGCAGTACGAATCAGTGTTACACCTTGAGTGTTACGACCAACTTGGCTTACTTCCGCAACGCGAGTACGTACTAGTGTACCTGCGTCGGTGATCATCATCATTTCATCGCCTTCTTCAACCTGAACAGCACCAACTACTGGGCCATTACGATCAGAGACTTTGATAGATACTACACCTTGCGTTGCACGGCCTTTCGTTGGGTATTCAGCCAGCTCAGTACGCTTACCATAACCGTTTTGAGTCACAGTTAGGATATCGCCTTCGTTTGAAGGAACAATCAGTGAAACCACTTGATCGTCTTCTGGAAGCTTCATACCACGAACACCAGAGGCAGTACGACCCATTGGACGTACTTTGTCCTCGTTAAAGCGAACAACTTTGCCCGACTTCGAGAACAGCATGATGTCGCTATTACCGTCAGTAATATCAACGCCAATCAGTGAATCATCGTCACGTAAGTTAACTGCGATTAGGCCGTTAGCACGTACGTTTGCGAATTGATCCAGTGATGTCTTCTTAACGGTACCGTCGCCTGTTGCCATGAAGATGAATTTCTCGTTAGAGAACTCAGAAACAGGCAGGATAGCCGTAATACGCTCACCTTCTTCTAGAGGAAGAATGTTAACGATAGGCTTACCACGAGCGGTGCGACTTGCTTGAGGCAGTTGGTAAACTTTCAGGCGGTACGTTTTACCACGAGTAGAGAAACATAAGATGTTATCGTGAGTATTAGCAACAAGCAGACGCTCAATGTAATCCTCATCTTTCATCTTAGTTGCACTCTTACCTTTACCACCACGACGCTGAGCTTCGTAGTCGCTTAGGATTTGGTACTTAACGTAACCTGCGTTAGAAAGCGTTACTACAACGTCTTCTTGAGCGATTAGCTCTTCCATGTCGATGTCATGAACCGCTGCTGTGATTTCTGTACGACGTTCGTCGCCATAGATATCACGTACCGCTTCAAGTTCTTCACGGATAACTTCCATCAAACGCTCAGTGCTTGCAAGGATATGCATTAGCTCAGCGATCTCTTCTAGAAGTGCTTTGTATTCGTCTAGAATCTTCTCGTGCTCAAGGCCAGTTAGGCGGTGAAGACGAAGTTCTAGAATAGCTTGCGCTTGAGTTTCCGTTAGGAAGTATTGACCATCACGGATACCGTATTGGTCTTCAAGCCAATCTGGACGAGCTGCATCAGTACCAGCACGTTCAAGCATTGATGCAACGTTACCAAGATCCCAACCACGAGATACTAGACCAACTTTAGCTTCTGCTGGTGTTGGTGCGTTCTTGATCAGTTCAATGATTTCATCAATGTTTGCAAGCGCTAAAGATAGAGCTTCCAAGATATGTGCACGGTCGCGCGCTTTCTTCAATTCGAAGATAGTACGACGTGTCACAACTTCACGACGGTGATCAACAAAACACTTCAACATATCTTTAATGTTGAAAAGTTGTGGTTGGCCGTTGTTCAGAGCAACCATGTTGATGCCGAAAGTTGTTTGCAGTTGAGTTTGTGAGTAAAGGTTGTTTAGTACAACTTCACCGACAGCATCACGCTTACATTCTATAACAATACGCATACCATCTTTATCAGATTCGTCACGCAGTGCACTGATGCCTTCAACTTTCTTGTCTTTTACAAGTTCTGCAATCTTCTCGATCAGACGAGCTTTGTTCACTTGATACGGAATTTCAGTAACGATAATAGTTTCTTTACCGTTCTTTTCCGTTTCAATTTCAGCTCTCGAGCGCATGTAGACTTTGCCTCGGCCAGTCTTATATGCATCGACAATGCCCTTACGGCCACTGATTAATGCTGCTGTAGGGAAGTCTGGACCCGGGATGTAGTCCATTAGCTCATCAATAGTGATGTCTTCATTATTGATAAATGCTAAACAGCCATCAACAACTTCGCCAAGGTTATGCGGCGGGATGTTGGTAGCCATACCTACTGCGATACCAGAAGCACCGTTAACCAATAGGTTTGGTATTTTTGTTGGTAAAACTGCTGGTATTTGCTCGGTTCCATCATAGTTAGGAACGAAGTCAACCGTATCTTTATCAAGATCCGTTAATAGCTCACCAGCTATTTTTGACATACGAACTTCGGTATAACGCATTGCCGCAGCTGAATCGCCGTCAACCGAACCAAAGTTACCTTGGCCATCGACTAACATATAGCGTAGTGAAAACGGCTGAGCCATACGAACAATTGACTCGTATACCGCACTATCACCGTGTGGGTGATATTTACCGATTACATCGCCTACTACACGAGCAGACTTTTTATATGCTTTGTTCCAATCATTACCTAATACATTCATCGCGAACAAAACGCGGCGGTGTACTGGTTTTAGGCCATCACGCACATCTGGAAGGGCACGACCAACGATGACGGACATCGCGTAGTCTAGGTATGAACCTCTAAGCTCATCTTCAATATTTACGGGCGTGATCTCTTTCGCTAGATCGCTCATAGAGCCATTTTCCCTCTATAGTCAGATCGTATTTTTGAATACGTATAAGACCGAAAAATATAACACAAATTTACCTACGGAGGCATCACTTTCCCTCTCCTTTTACCATCTTGTGACCCTTGTAGCCAATCTATTGATGAGAAATTGCACCTCAGCGTCATATCTTGCTGAAACATGGTCACTTTACACTCAATAAACTAGCAAAATTGTAGATCTTCTGGTCAGCAGGAAAAGGCAAGTTATAATGCCTGCAATTTCATGGATGCATTATTTAACTTGGAAATGCCGATTATGACTAAATCACAAAACGTAGACCCAGCAGAAATCAAAAAATTCGAAGACATGGCGTCGCGCTGGTGGGATCTAGAAGGCGAGTTTAAGCCACTACATCAAATCAACCCACTGCGCCTAAATTACGTTCTAGAGAAAACCGAAGGCCTATTTGGCAAGAAAGTTCTCGATGTTGGCTGCGGTGGCGGTATTTTGGCTGAGAGCATGGCCGTTGAAGGTGCGCTAGTCACTGGTTTAGATATGGGTAAAGAACCGCTAGAAGTCGCTCGTCTGCATGCATTAGAAACCGGCACCAAGCTTGATTACATTCAAAGCACCATTGAAGATCATGCTGAGCAAAACCCACAAACTTACGATGTGGTTACCTGCATGGAAATGCTAGAGCACGTACCAGACCCACAGTCGGTTATCTCGGCTTGTTCAAAGTTGGTTAAACCGGGCGGCCATGTGTTCTTCTCGACATTGAACCGTAACTTTAAGTCTTACCTATTCGCTATAGTAGGTGCAGAAAAGCTACTTAAGATTGTCCCAGAAGGTACTCACGACCACGAAAAGTTCATTCGCCCAGCGGAACTTATCAAGATGATAGACAACACTCCGCTGCAAGAATTGGGGATTACAGGACTGCACTACAACCCGTTAACGGACACTTATCGTTTGGGCACAAATGTAGATGTTAACTACATAGTCCACACGCAAAATCTCACCCAATAACTATTAATATCCCCAGCTTAAAATCTTTTAGAAAAAGACGATTGAAAAGAGTTGTAATTAACATAACTTTACGACTTTTTTCAGTCTAAATTTCGTGCGCTCGCTTCCATTTTGACCACCTAGATTTAATTTTAATCATCCAAAATCCATTGCCCATTTTGCTCAAAGATCAAGGGATTTTTTTTTATGTGTGCGCAAAAATAAAGCAACCTTAAAAGGCTATTTTTATACAATCAAGTCACATCGAACCTCGTCAGTTAGTGGTCACTTACAGTTTTTTTTCAATCCACCACTTATCCACAAGCACTCCCATTTCTTTACCTTGAAAAATATAAGCTGTAGCACTATCTTGTAACCCAACAAACAAATGACCCCTATATGTTGTGTTTGAACTACAATGTATGGGTAGACCAAGATCACAAAGCCGAAACGTAATTTACAAAAATTACACAGAAATACACAAAAACACGGCTTTGTTCAGTTTTGTTAGGGAAATTAAGCAGAATGAACCAACAACTTACTGTTACCAAACGTAACGGGCGCAAAGAAACAATCGATTTAGAGAAAATCCATCGAGTGATCACTTGGGCAGCTGAAGGCTTGCACAATGTTTCTGTATCACAAGTAGAATTGAAAGCTCACATTCAGTTTTACGATGGCATCACCACCACTGACATCCATGAGACAATCATCAAGTCAGCAGCGGATTTAATCTCTGAAGAGACTCCTGATTACCAATATCTAGCAGCACGTCTGTCAGTATTCCACCTACGTAAAAAAGCGTACGGCGAGTACGAGCCACCGGCTCTATATGACCACGTTGCAAAACTGGTTGATATGGGTAAATACGATAGCCACCTAATGGAAGACTACACGAAAGCTGAGTTTGACGAGCTTGACGCGTACATCGACCACAAGCGTGACTTGGACTTCTCTTATGCAGCGGTCAAGCAGCTTGAAGGTAAATACTTCGTGCAAAACCGTGTAACAAAAGAAATCTACGAGAGTGCTCAGTTCCTTTACATCCTAGTTGCTGCTTGTTTATTCGGTAAATACCCGAAATCAACTCGTCTGGATTACATCAAACGTTTTTACGACGCCTCGTCTACGTTTAAGATTTCTCTACCTACACCAATTATGTCTGGTGTACGTACGCCTACTCGTCAATTCAGTTCTTGCGTACTGATCGAGTGTGGTGACAGCCTTGATTCTATCAACGCAACAGCAAGCTCTATTGTTCGTTACGTATCTCAACGTGCTGGTATTGGTATCAACGCAGGTCGTATCCGTGCGCTTGGTTCTGAAATCCGTGGTGGTGAAGCGTTCCACACTGGCTGTATCCCTTTCTACAAATACTTCCAAACAGCAGTAAAATGTTGTTCTCAAGGTGGTGTTCGTGGCGGTGCAGCAACCGTGTTCTACCCACTATGGCACGGTGAAGTTCAGTCTCTATTAGTACTGAAAAACAACCGTGGTGTTGAAGAGAACCGTGTTCGTCACATGGACTACGGCGTACAGCTTAATAAGCTTATGTACTCTCGTCTTGTTCAAGGTGGCAACATCAGCCTGTTCTCCCCTTCAGATGTACCTGGACTTTACGATGCGTTCTTCGAAAACCAAGAGCGTTTTGAAGAGCTGTACGTTAAGTACGAAAACGATCCTTCAGTGAAACGTGAAACTGTGAAAGCGGTTGAACTGTTCTCTCTACTAATGCAAGAGCGTGCTTCTACTGGTCGTATCTACATTCAGAACGTTGACCACTGTAATACACACAGCCCGTTTGATTCTGAAGTAGCACCTGTTCGTCAATCGAACCTATGTCTAGAAATCGCGCTACCAACTAAGCCACTTTCTAACGTGGAAGATGACGAAGGTGAGATTGCACTGTGTACGCTGTCTGCGTTCAACCTAGGCGCAATCAACGAGCTTGACGACTTAGCAGAGCTTTCTGAGTTGGTTGTTCGTGCACTTGATGCACTGCTTGATTACCAAGACTACCCGCTTCCAGCAGCATACAAATCGACAATGAATCGTCGTACTTTAGGTGTGGGTGTCATCAACTATGCATACTACCTGGCGAAGAATGGTGTTAAGTACTCTGACGGCAGCGCAAATGGCCTGACTCACCGTACTTTTGAAACAATTCAATACCACTTACTAAAAGCGTCTGTTGAACTAGCGAAAGAACAAGGCCGTTGCCCATCTTTCCACGAGACCAACTACGCGAAAGGCCTACTGCCAATCGATACTTATAAAAAAGATATCGACTTAGTATGTGAAGAGCCTCTGCACTACGATTGGGACACGCTACGTGAAGAGATCATGGAGCACGGTCTGCGTAACTCTACGCTAACAGCGCTTATGCCTTCTGAGACTTCGTCTCAAATCTCGAACGCGACTAACGGTATCGAGCCACCACGTGGTTATGTATCAGTGAAAGCGTCGAAAGACGGTATCCTGAAGCAAGTTGTTCCTGATTTCTTAAATCTTAAAAACAACTACGAGCTACTTTGGAACATTGGCAATAACGACGGTTACCTACACTTAGTGGGTATCATGCAAAAATTCGTTGACCAAGCTATCTCTGCAAACACTAACTATGATCCAAGTGTTTATGACAGCGGCAAGGTTCCAATGAAGCAGCTGCTTAAAGACCTGCTAACTGCATACAAGTATGGTGTTAAAACGCTTTACTACCATAACACGCGTGATGGTGCTAAAGACGACCAAGGCGATGCAGTTCAAGTGCCGGAAGAAGATTGTGAAGGCGGCGGTTGTAAGATCTAAACCGCAATAAACATTAAGACCCCAGAGAAGTTATCTTCTCTGGGTTTAAAGCATTAACAGGGTCCGTTTTATTGCGGGTCTTTAAAGGATTTGAGGCATTTATGGCTTACAGTACTTTTTCTCAACAAAAAAATGACCAACTAAAAGAACCAATGTTCTTGGGTCAGTCGGTAAACGTTGCACGTTACGACCAACAAAAATTTGAAATCTTCGAAAAGCTTATCGAGAAGCAGCTTTCTTTCTTCTGGCGCCCAGAAGAGGTCGACGTGTCTAGTGACCGTATCGACTACAACAAGCTTCCTGAGCATGAAAAGCACATCTTCATCTCTAACTTAAAGTACCAAACGCTTCTAGATTCTATCCAAGGCCGCAGCCCTAACGTTGCCCTACTTCCATTGGTATCACTACCAGAAGTTGAAACTTGGATTGAGACATGGTCATTCTCTGAAACGATTCACTCTCGTTCTTACACGCACATCATCCGTAACATCGTAAATGATCCAGGCGTAGTATTCGACGACATCGTTGAAAACGAAGAGATCCTGAAGCGTGCTAAAGACATCGCCTTTTACTACGATGACCTAATCAAGCTAACGGCTGACTACCACCGCTACGGTGAAGGCAACCACAACATCAATGGCGAAGACGTTAAGATTTCACTTCATGACCTGAAGAAGAAGCTTTACGTATGTCTAATGTCTGTAAACGCACTGGAAGCGATTCGTTTCTACGTGAGTTTTGCATGTTCATTCGCATTCGCTGAACGTGAGCTAATGGAAGGTAACGCGAAGATCATCAAGCTAATCGCTCGTGATGAAGCACTTCACCTTACTGGTACACAGCACATGATCAACTTGCTGCGTAATGGCCAAGATGACTTCGAATTCATGCAGATCGCTGAAGAGTGTAAGCAAGAGTGTTTCGACCTATTCAAAGAAGCGGCTGAGCAAGAGAAAGAGTGGGCAGAATACCTATTCAAAGATGGCTCTATGATTGGTCTAAACAAAGATATTCTTTGCCAATACGTTGAGTACATTACCAACATCCGTATGCAAGCGGTTGGTCTAGGTACGGCTTACCCAGAAGCAACATCGAACCCAATTCCATGGATCAACGCTTGGTTGTCTTCAGATAACGTTCAAGTTGCTCCACAAGAAGCTGAAATCAGTTCTTACCTAGTTGGCCAAATCGACAACGAAGTAAAAGCTGACGACTTTGAAGGATTTGAGCTGTAATGCCAACAATCAAAATCAACAAGCTGACTTCTATTGAATCTAACCCTTCAAATACTCTATTGGAAACAATGGAACAAGCAGGGTTAGAGCCAGAATACAACTGCCGAGATGGCCACTGTGGCGCTTGCCGCTGTACGTTGGATTCTGGTGAAGTCGAGTACGTTGGTTTTGCTATGGCTTACACGCAAGGTGATGAAATTTTGCCTTGTATCTGTAAAGCAAAAACAGAACTATCGCTGAGTAACGTTATTCACAGAAATAAGCAAAAAAGTGCTTAATACTTGTACTTAGATCTTATACTTAGCTACTTAGCTACTTAGCGCGATTAGTACAATGTTGAATCGTTAACAGAAAAGCTTAAAAATTTAAGGGCCCGATAATCTTCATTATCAGGCCCTTTTTGTTTTTCATGTTGGCTCAATCAGACAACTCGCTTATTGCACCAACTCGGCTTTGTTGATGTATATAATTTATTACATATATAGCTTTAACTTGGACTTTATAGCGTTAACTTGGTTTATAGTACCGCTTTAGGAATAAACATGTCTTTCAATCGCTTAACCGAAGAGTAAGTACCAAACATCGGTTTGTTGTCTAGATGCCTTCTCAGCATATCGGCGGCAACGGTCTTAATCACGTTGCGTTGGTCTTCGCGTGAGTACTGACGATAAAACTCAAGCACCTGTCCCCACTCTCCTGCTTCAGTCGACAATGCGACGCTAAATGTGTTGCCTTCTAATTTTCCAGTAACCAAAGCCAGTTCTGTACCGCACTTCTCTCTTGTAGCGCCAGCCAGTGCAAAGGTTGCGGCTAATGGATCACTCTTTTCAAGTTCGCTCTCTTTTGGCTCAGCCATGACCCATGAATGCCCAAAGCAGTCTTCAACCTGCTCATTCAATTGCAGCCACGCTGATAGGGCTCCTTTGGTCGACACTTCAGATACAGATAACGTCTTCTTTTTTTCCGCCATGATGTGTCCAATATGGTCAATCATTGGCTCATCAACGCTCACGACATTACTCTCTAGGAGCTTGTAAACCATTTGCAGAAGCTTAACGCGAGTTTCTAAGTCTGCCTTAGGACCAAACAGTTTGACCTCAATAAAAGGCAGATAAGAGCGGTAGCCAAGTTCATAGCCTGCTGGAAGCTTAAGCTGGTCTAACACATCCGAGATACCCGATTCAGACAAACCAAACGTAAACAATCGACTGCATTCAGAGGCAACCACTTGAGGGTAGGTACGCGACAAGTCAGGAAGAATCTCAAACGTAACCATACGTTTGAATTCACTCGGTACACCAGGAGTGAAATAGAAAGTCGCATCGTTGATTTTCAGCTTGAAGCCGCAAGCCGTACCCACAGGATTATCAACAATCTCTGAACTCGCGGGTAATAAAGCTTGCTTAAGGTTACTGTCAGGCATCGGCATACCACGTCCAGAGAACATCTCTTCCATACGAGTCAGCCACTCAGGGAACATGACAAGCTTTTGATCTGAGGCCGCAGCCGCAGCGGCCGCACTCATATCATCAGTTGTCGGCCCCAAACCACCATTGACGATAACCACATCATAGTTGAAGCTCAGCATCAGAAGTTCTTCGATCAGAGCGTTCATTTGGTCGCCCACAGTTGAACGCTTTGCCAAAGCAAAGCCGTGCTGATAAAACTCAGCAGACATCCAAGCTGCGTTTGTGTCGACAATGTCCCCATGAAGAACTTCTTCACCAGTGCTTAACATTGCGATTTTCGTCATATTTATATCCCTTGTGGCCATTAAAAGACACGGCATTATTTACAAACTAGTCTAAGGTTGAGTTTGAGTCATTCACCTTCTCACAAATATTACTAATGCTTAATCTAAGGTTTTCTTAGGAAAAGCAATAAATTATTAGTTCCCTAAACTAAGCATTTAATAGATAATTGTGACTCGGATCAATTATTAACTTCTCATGGAGACCCTTGTGGCCAAATCACCGTTACTAACGAAGGTTACTGCTGCATTTACAATGCTAATGTCAGTTAACTCGGTTGCAAGCCAATACGACTTCGACCAACCAATCAACCTTTCTTATTCGGATGAATGCGCTCAAGATTACTGTGTTAATGAAAGCTTGTACACCTATAAGCCTAGTAACAATTATGCGCTAAACGAAACAAGCGACCAATATGATTTAACGATCGAAAAACAACCACTCTACCTTACCGTTAGCGATGGCAAAGATTGGGATTACCTCATGGGACAAACTTATACCATTCTTGGTTTAAGTGTCGCAACCGTTGGCCTCATGACGCTTTTACCTGAAAGTATCACTAAGTGGGATGATGACCAGCGTGATATCAGTGCACTAGGTAAAAAATGGAAAGATAACGTTTCTGAAGGCCCTGTATGGGACCGTGATGAACACTTCCTAAACTACGTAATGCATCCGTATTTCGGTGGTGTTTACTACACCGCAGCTCGACATGCTGGTTATGACGAGTTTGAGTCTTTCTTATACTCTTGGACAATGTCGACATTTTTCTGGGAATACGGCGTAGAAGCGTTTGCTGAAGTACCTTCATGGCAAGATATCTTTATTACACCATTCTTTGGGGCTGTTGTCGGTGAAATGATGCTAGAAGCAGAGCAAGACATTGTTGCTTCAGGTGGCGAAGTGATGGGCTCTCAAACCATGGGTGATGTTTCATTATTCTTCCTCAACCCTGTTGGCCATATCCACTACTGGGTAAGTGATGCATGGGGTGGTGACGCAGAAGTTAATCTGAATACTAACCCTTGGTGGGATAACAAAGACGCAGCACGATTCGCCTACGATGCAGGGGCAACATACGACTCTCAGTTTGTTGGTATGAACTTTAAAGTAACGTTTTAAATCGACTTCCAGTCTCTGAACTCTATGTTACTGCATTTCAAATAAATGCGACAACTCTTCTAAAAGCGGCTCTCTAGCCGCTTTTTTTGTGCCCTACTCTTCATTCTCTTTTTTTGCATCACAGCTTAGTTTCAAAAATTGACACAGGTCAAACATTGTTCGATGTAACCTTCTACACTGAAATTAAAGAACTTTATCGCGTGATATCAAACATTTAATTAGCAACGAACAATTGAGACTTTGGGGGCTGATATGAACAGTACATTTATCGTAAACTTTATCGGACAAGCATCACCAGCAACAATCAAGCAACTTGCTGCGGTTACTCACGAAAACGACGGAAAATGGCTCATCAGTAAAGTTAACTTTATTGAAGATCAAGTTGCAGGTGTATTAAAGATTCAACTTCCAGCCATCAACGAATCAATTGTTAAGGATGCTTTCAGTGCCAATGCTGACTTGATCGTGCAGTTTGTTGATTCAGACCACACTCACAACGCACAAGACACAATACATCACTTACGACTCGACTCTAACGACCGAGCTGGCATCGTCAACGAAGTGACACATGTACTAGACAGACAAGGGATCAGCATTCTAGATATGGATTGCCACCGAGTATTTATCGCTGGTGGCGGTGGTGTTAGCTCAAGCTTATTTACTTCCAAGATTGCCGTTAAGCTACCAATCGAAGTTTTGATTGATGACGTAGTGAATGAATTAGAAACGCTCAGTGAAGATACTCGAGTGATGATTGAAAGCTAACAAGCTAGCCTCCTGATGATAAATTCATCATTGGGAGGCTCCCCTCCAGAAATCCCCCCTCCTCTTACATAACTTACAAAAAACCATATGGAAACATTCGAAATACATAACTTAACCATATGAATTCAGGCATTCGTATAATATTTTTGTTACCATAGATTATCTTATACAATTTAATGGTTTAGGTTCAAACATGGAAAGAAACAGGTCGAGTTGGCAGCTCAATACCATCTCAGTAATCCTTCTCATAACACTATTCAGTGGCTGTAAAAGCGGTCATGAGAATAATGGTAAAACAACGTCTACTTCGTCATCATCACAAATTAACGTTAGCATCCCGAAAAGTGTTTCATTTTCTGAACCACAATCAGGGTCGAAGACAGAGTCAATTACAGTTTCTTTTTCCAAAGCCTTAAGCCAAGAGCTCACTCTCACTATCGTCACCAGCGATATCACAACACGCTCTACTGGTATGTTTAAAAGCTACGATGCTATCTCTAGCCAAAACGTCAAGGTTTCGGCGGGTGCAACTAGTGCAGCTCTTCCTTTGAATCTTACCCATAATAATCTTTACGAAGGGAACAAGACCTTTCACTACACCATTGGTGTGGATAACAGTGCAAATTACACTCTGACCAACAAGCAAACCGAAGTAACTATTAATGATAGTGACGATCAGCCAACTGTCCGGTTTAGCAAAGACTTAAGTACCGTTGTAGAGGGTGACAGCGTTGTTCAGCAAGCGACTTTAAGCCACTACACCTCTAAAGAGGTTACGCTGACACTCGCTCAAACGGGCATCGCCACAGTTAAAGACTTTAGTGTTGATATCGCTGGTTCAAGTATCAAGATAGCCGCTGAAACCCTGTCAACAAGCATCAAGTTTTCTGCGATTGCTGACAGCTTCAATGAAGGCGGAGAATCCGTAATTTACACCATCGCTAGCGCAGGAAACGCAGCTATAGATGCTAAGAAAAACTCGCTTGCGTTCTATATACCCGGACAGAAAAGCTTCAACGATACTGGCTATGTAACCTATTTCGATGGCACAGCTTACGACAGCACCACCCCTCCAGCATCGCACCCTAATCAAGATGCCGATTTTGGTTTAGATAAAACGGATGGAAGTGAGCACTCTGATGGTGCATATGGTTTCCGCTACACCAAGATTGATGCGAATGGTAATCCAGTAAATTCATCAGCCTCTAGTTGGCGCTGTGTAAAAGATGAACGAACAGGTTTATATATTGAAAACAAACAAACCGCTAGAGCGCTGCCTACGACAAGCAACATCGAAACTTGGGTTGAAAAACATAAACTAGACGCTAACGCAAACCCTTACCCTTGGGGAACTGAATCAAGTTATTGGCGAAGTGCTTCATACACCTACACTTGGTACGATTCCGATGCAACCACCAATGGCGGTTATGCCGGAGCGCCTAACGATCTGCTGTACAGCGCCGGCCCTATATCTTCTCTATGCGCTTATCCCAATGACAATTCTGGTAGTCGCAACTGTAATACCAAAAGCTATATTGAGAGCCTAAACAGTTATGCTATCTGCGGCATCACGGATTGGCGTCTGCCCTCTCCTATTGAGGCTCGTTCATTCATTAACTTTAATGTCGGCAGCAAACCATCAAGTGGTGTGGACTTCTTCCCTAACCTAGGTACCAAGCTCTTTACCAAAACAAGCTCAGTAAAACAAAACGGTAGCGTACGATGCGTTGATACGGCTACGGGAGAGCTAGAGCTTTGTAATAAAAACATTTCAAGTTCAGCGGGTATTGTCGCTGTGAGCGGAGGCTTAGACTAATGAAACTTCATATATGCTTAGGGACACTAACCGCCCTACTATGCGGTAACGTATTAGCACAAACATGTGTAACGACACAGTCGGCATCGGTTAAAGACGGGCAGCTTATCGACCGTAAAGATGGTACATTACTGGACGTTACCACTAATTTACTTTGGTCTAAATGTAACTTAGGTGAAAGCTACAATTCCGCACAAGATAAATGTGATGGAACAGCACTTAAATACAAAAGCTGGCAAGATGCACTCAATGCAACTAAAGACACAAACCTAACCACAATTGCTAGTCAAACGGGCTTTCGCTTGCCAAATATCAAAGAGCTCAGTTCAATCGTAGAGTACCGCTGCACGAAACCTGCTATCAACCTGACACATTTCCCCACGACAACCAATGAGCCTTACTGGACGAACACACCAGACGCACACAAAATTAACAGTGCCTATGATGGTTTGATCATTGATTTCGAAGAGGCTCTGGAAACGATTATAGATCCAAGTAACCCCCCTTCTCCTCTGATTAGATTAGTTAAGCCATTTAACTAGTTTTAAAGGAAAACAAAAAGAGCAGCTCATTGGCTGCTCTTTTTATTTTTATGAACTTATATAGTTACTTAACCGACCATTGCGACAATGAGCGTTTGAAGTCTTCATAGCCGAATTCATTTAGCTTCTGAACTTCGCCATTGCTGCGATCGCAATAGATCGATGGCATTTTTAGGCCATTGAACCAGTTCAGTTTCACCATGGTGTAACCTGCACTGTCTAGCAGGTGCAGCTTTTGACCAATCTTAAGTGGCTCGTCAAAGCTCGCTTCGCAGAACTGATCGCCCGCCAAGCATGAACACGAGCCAATCACGTAGTCATGGCTACCGTTTTCAGACGCTTCTAATACCGATGCTGGTTCATTGTAGATAAGCGTATCAAGGCGGTGTGCCTCGGTTGCTGAATCGACAATCGCTGTTTTCTTCACGTTCTCAACAATATCAACCACTGTCACAACCAAGTCAGTTGTCTTAGTAATGATAGCTTCACCCGGCTCAAGGTACATCTGCACGCCGTGCTTTTCAGAAAAGGCTTTTAGCGCAAGTCCAAGCTTTTCAATGTCATAGCCCGGCCATGTGAAGAACACACCACCGCCCATGCTCACCCAGTCCAACTTATCTAGGTGCTTACCAAACTGCTCTGAGATTGAATCAAGCAAACCGATAAATGCATCGACGTCTTTGTTCTCACAGTTCATGTGGAACATCACACCATTAATCTCATCGAAGATCTCTGGCTTGATATGGTCAGCTTGTACGCCCAAACGCGAATATTGACGCGCTGGGTTAGCCAAGTCTTGTCCTGCGTAGCTCACGCCCGGATTTAAACGTAAACCCAGTGAAGCTTTACCTTCAACAATATGACGGTAAGCAGCAAGTTGACTTTGAGAGTTGAAGATCATCTTGTCGCAGATATCCGCAACTTCTCTCACGTCATCTTCGCTGTAACCCACACTGTAAGCGTGCGTTTCACCACCAAAGGTTTCGTGGCCAAGCTTGACTTCGTATGGGCCAGAGCTTGTCGTGCCATCGAGGTAAGGTTTGATGATGTCAAACACACCCCATGTCGAAAAACACTTCAGTGCCAATACCAATTTCACACCTGAAATCTCTTTCAGTTGCTTGGCTTTCTCTAGATTCGCAATCAACTTGTCTTCGTTGATCATGAAATATGGGGTTTTTAGTTCTTCTTTCTTAAACGTCATTTTTGTAAACACTCAAGCAGCATCTATAGATGGAAAGGTAAATTAACAATTTTGGTGTGATTTATTTTGATTTTGTCCTGTCCGAGCGCAGTGAGTTACAAAATCAAAATAAATGATACCAAAGCTTCAAGGCTATCATCATCGAAAAGGGAACAATCCATGTCCCCTTTAATTAGCAATTAAAACAAGAAATCAGTTCTTATTTTTTCAGCTCTTGAATCACAGGAAGACCTTGGCCTGCTTCAAGTTCTTGAACATGCCAATCTAGACCGATTTCCGGCATGGTTGCTAGGAACGGGTCTGGGTTTAGCTGTTCCATGTTGAACACGCCTTTATCAGCCCATTCGCCACGGAAGAACTGAAGTGCAGCAGTAATCGCTGGAACACCCGTAGTGTAAGAGATTGCTTGGTGCTCTACGTCTTCGTAAGCCACTTCGTGGTCTGCGTTATTGTAGATGAAGACACTGCGATCTTTGCCGTCTTTCTTACCTTGGACCCAAGTACCGATACACGTTAAACCTGTGTAACCCGGAGCCAAAGATGTTGGATCTGGTAGCAGCGCTTTAAGAACATGAAGAGGCTGAACCACAGTGCCGTCGTGCAGTGTTAGCGGATCAGGGCTAAGAAGGCCGATATCACGCATGCAGTTGAAGTAGTTCAAGTATGCATCACCAAAGCCCATCCAGAATTCGATACGCTTAGCTGGGATGAATTCCTTCATTGAACGCACTTCATCGTGTGCCATTGAGTAAACTTTGTGAGAACCACAGTTCGGGAATTCAAACTCAAGCATACGAGAGTGGCAAGGTACTTGCTTCCACTCTTCATTTTCCCAGTAGAAAGAATCACCTTGGATCTCAAGCATGTTGGTTTCTGGGTCAAAGTTCGTCGCAAACTTCTTGCCGTGGTCGCCAGCATTCACGTCCATTACATCAATTGAGTCAATCTCATCGAACAAGTGCTTAACCGCGTACGCTGCAAAGATTGATACCACACCTGGATCGAAACCCGCGCCAAGAATACCTGTGATGCCCGCTTCAGCGAACTTCTCACGGTAGCCCCACTGCCAATCATAAGCTTGTGGTACTTGTTGGCCTTCAGAACATAGATCAACCGCAACCGATGTATCTAAATAAGATACTTTCGATTGGTAACACGCTTCCATGATCGCCATGTTTACCCAAGGAGGACCAGCGTTGATCACTAGATCAGGCTTAACTTCTTTAATCAAAGCAACAAGTGCATCAACATCGTCAGCGTCTACTGAACGAGCTTCTAGTTTCTTAGTAGAATCTTTAAGGTTGTTTTTGCCTTTGATAGATTCGATGATTTTTTCACACTTCGCAATTGTGCGAGAAGCGATTGTGATATCACCCAGTACTTCGTTATTTTGTGCTGCTTTGTGTGCAACAACCCAACCAACGCCGCCTGCACCAATTTGTAGAATAGCCATAGTTTTAATTACCCTTGTTGTTCTGCTAGCTCAATGGCTAGAGTTTGAATTTTGTTAATTAGAGATTTGAAATCTGATGTCGTTAAGCACGGATTCAAGATGGTGAATTTCAACGCGCTTTTACCATCAACGACCGTTTCGCCAAGTACTGCAACGCCACGAGTCAGCGCCTCCAGTCTTAACGTCTGATTCAGTTTGTCTAAATCTAGCTCACCGTTTGCTGACGGCTTAGATCGGAACAGCACTGTTGATAGTGAAGGCTCCGCGAGTAGCTCTAAGTCCGCTTGGTTTTGAATCAGGTCTGCCACTTCTAGCGCTTGCTCAAGAAGGTGGTCGTACATATTGCCCAGTTGCTTTGGACCGACACTTTGCATCGTCATGAAGACTTTCAACGCATCGAAACGCTTGGTGGTCGCGATAGACTTATCGACTAAGTTCGGTAGCTCATCGTGTTCGCGATTCAAATAGTCTGCGTGATGCAGTAGGTACTTAAAGTTCGCTTTGTCTTTCAGAAGCACAGCACCACAGCTGATGGTTTGGAAGAACAACTTGTGGAAGTCGACACTCACTGAGTCCGCTTTTTCGATACCTTTCAGACGAGCTTTGTGGCTACTTAAAATAAGCGCGCCACCGTAAGCACTGTCGACATGGAACCAAAGGCCTTGTTGGTTGGCGATATCAGCAATCGCTTCCAGGTCATCAATAGCACCGTGATCGGTTGTGCCCGCCGTACCAACCACAGCAAAAGGAATCAGACCTTGAGCTTTAAGTGCTTTCACTTCTGCGTCTAGCAAATCTGGCTTTATGGTGCCATTTGCATTGGTATCAACGCAGCACACTGCTGTTTCGCCTAACCCTAGTAGAGAAGCTGACTTTTGAACCGTGAAGTGAGATTTCTTTGAACATAAAATACGAAGCTTGCTTGCGTATTCTGGTAAGCCAAGCTTTTGGATTGAGTGGCCATTGTGCTTATCTGCAACCCAGTCTCTCGCAAGCAATAAGCCCATTAGGTTACTTTGCGTGCCACCGCTCGTGAAAACACCGTCAGCTTGTGCGCCAAGTTGGTATTTCTCACACATCCAATCAACCACTCGTTGTTCAACATAAGTCGCTGCAGATGCTTGGTCCCATGAATCCATTGATTGATTCAACGCTGCGATAATCGATTCCGCAGCTACCGAAGCCATAAGAGGGGGAGTGTGAAGGTGCGCAATGCAGTCTGGGTGTTGCACGAAGATGGAGTTCGCAGCGACAAGGTCTGCAGTGCTATCTACAACATCAACCAAAGCGTGTTGGCTGTTATCGAGATCAACAGCATTGATGGCTGCTTCTAGCACTTTTGGATCTAAACCCGAATAAGGGGTTTCAACTTGTTCAAAAACGGCTTTCATCGCTTGAGTGGTTTGGTTCATCACGCTAGCAAATTCGTCGCTACCGCCTAAACCTGTCTGGATGAAATGCTTATTCCATTCTTGGTGAGTTTGTTCGCTTGAAGCTGGGTCTTGTTGTAAACCACCACCCGCTGCGATGATCGCTTCTTCCATGACGCGCAGTGCAAAGTCGATCTGCTCGAAAGAGATAATCATTGGCGGAAGGAAACGAATTACCGAACCATCACGACCACCCTTTTCAACCATCAAGCCGCGCTCTAGTGCTGCTCGTTGAATCGCTAGAGTTAACTCGCCGTCTGATTGTGGTTCGCCAAATTTGTTGAGTTCACCGTTTGGTTGCTTAATCTCAGCGCCAAGCATCAGGCCTTTACCACGAACTTCAGCAATACAGTTCACACGCGATTGAATCTTCTCAAGCCCATGACGTAAATATTGGCCTGCTATGTTCGCGTGCTCAACCAAACCATCACGTTCGATGATTTCCAACGCCTTAGCGCCAGATACCATTGCCAACTGATTGCCACGGAATGTGCCGGTGTGCTCACCCGCTTTCCAAGTATCGATGCTCTTATCAAACACAAGCAACGACATAGGCAGTCCGCCACCAATCGCTTTAGACAAGCACAAGATATCAGGATTAACACCTGATTCTTCAAACGCAAAGCGATGGCCGGTTTTACCCACACCACACTGAATTTCATCAAAAATCAGTAGGATGCCATGCTCATCACAGATGCGACGTAGACCTTGTAACCAAGATGCTGGAGCAGGAATCACACCGCCCTCACCTTGCACAGGCTCAACGATCATCGCCGCTGGTTTCATGATGCCAGACTCGTCATCGTTCAACATACGTTCGATGTAACGAATGCTTGCGTTGGCACCTGCTTCACCACCGATGCCAAACGGGCAGCGGAGGTTGTATGGGAAAGGCATGAAATGTACGTCAGACATCAAGCCGCTACGACGTTCTTTAGTGCCGAGGTTACCCATCATGCCCATGGTGCCGTTCGTCATGCCATGGTAAGCACCACGGAAAGCAAACATGGTATTGCGACCTGTAGTTTGTTTAGCGAGCTTGATCGCCGCTTCCACAGCGTCAGCACCAGACGGGCCACAGAATTGAAGAACCGAGTTGGTTGAAAAGTCTTGAGGGAGAAAAGCTTTAACTCGCTTGATAAACGTCTCTTTTGCTTGAGTCGTGATATCAAGTGTTTGGTACGGCAAACCAGAATCGAGTTGGTCTTTAAGTGCTTGGTTAATCTCAGGGTGGTTGTAGCCCAGAGAAAGTGTACCTGCACCTGCTAAGCAATCGAGAAAGAGTTGGCCACGAGTATCTTCAACTAAAACACCACATGCTCGTTTAATAGCAATCGGTAGGCGTCTTGGGTAAGAGCGCACATCCGATTCATGCTGTTCTTGCTCAAGCAAAATAGCGTCGGGTGTTAGGTCGTAAGTTCCCTCTACGATAGGAACCATAGTTGAAAATGAATTTGCGATAGTATTAATATCGACTTCAAAGGCGGTAGTCATAAAAGTCCCCTTGAATGTGTTCATACTCACCTCCATCAGACGCAATTGCACACCGTCCCTCTATTGATTTAGAGAGAATTCATAGTGAAGCACGCGTATTGTCTAGAAATGAGATATAGCTGTACGCTCGCATAAGTCAAATGACGAATACGAAATTAGGCCGTCTTAGGACAGCAAAAATTAGTTAGCGTGAGCTCAAGGTTCAGTAATGCTACTGTTTTGAAGAATTGGACATTTGTGCAGTATCGGACAGCTATGAAGAACTGGCCCTTTTGGAAATGCAGAGCTGATTAGCAATGTTGTTATTAGTGTGTTCAATGTTGGGTTTCCCATTAGCATGGCGAATTGCGCCATAAGTATCCCGTCTATCAGCTAAAGGCTAGCTGATACCTACCCTACGTAATGTCCCAATCAGCAAGAATGGTCATTACGCGTATCCCCCAGAAGCAATCATTGCTCTTCTTGAACATTGTTCATTCCGAGATTGCGCGGGAAAATAACATAAAGTGAAATGAACGATCAATAGTTTTTAATAATCGCTTGATAAATAGGAGCGGTGACTGACAAATTGCTGAAAATATCGACAAGTTAATCTTTAGATAAGGAGATCCCCGGTTCGCTCGTTCCTCGCGGCCGAGGATGACGACATGGATATACAGGCGATGTTAGTGAGGGCTTTGAGGCTGTTGCGCCTTTCCGTCATTCCCTAGTACGAGGAACGAGTTCATAGGGAATCTCGCTTTTAAAAGCTAAGTAATCTAAACGAACTTGATAGCAACATTTTGAGATAGAAAAGGAAGTTTGGGTGTGTTCAAACAGAAAGAGGAATAACGCATAAAAATCAGAACAGCAGAAACCAAAAAGCCCGAACATTTCTGTCCGGGCTTTTTAATTTGGAGCGATACATCGGGTTCGAACCGATGACCTCAACCTTGGCAAGGTTGC